>JAEZFH010000461.1 GCA_023437885.1 Bacillota bacterium
ATATTACGCCAATCATTTTATTAAGGGTACCCAGCCTCTGCAGCCGGATCCGGTCATGGATTACAAAATTGTATATCATCCGGCGGATATCTGCGTTGCGGATGATGAGCTCGGTGATTTTTATTACAATCTGAAGATTGCCAATCAGATAGCAGCTTCTCTGGATAAGGACAGCTTTCGCCGGGCAGAGATCGTCCGTGCCTTAATGAAGGTGCATGAGGTGGTTTACTACGATTATGAGAATGCGGAAAAAGAGACGTTTCGGGAGACGGCACGAACTGCGAACGACATGCTGAGGGCAGTGCTGGATCACCGGAATTCGGATTCTGCCCCCTATGTAGGCATGATAGGACATTCCCACATGGATACGGCATGGCTGTGGCATCGGGGCGAGACGGAGAAGAAATGCGCCAGGACCTATGCCAATCAGATGAGCCTGATGGATCAATATCCGGAATATACCTTTGTGCAGAGCTCAGCTTATCACAGCGATATCATCCGCCGTATGTATCCGGCGCTGTTTGAGCAGATGAAAAAGCGGATTGCAGAAGGGCGCTATGAGCCCAACGGCGGAGTGTGGATTGAATGCGACTGCAATATTCCCTCGGGTGAATATATGATCCGCCAGTTCCTGCTGGGACAGAGATTTACCAGAAAATATTTCAACTATACCTCGGATGCTTTCTGGCTGCCGGATACCTTTGGATACAGTGCAGCGCTGCCTCAGATTATGAAGGGCTGCGGGGTGAAGTACTTCCTCACCACGAAAATGAGCTGGAACGACACCAATCCCTTCCCCTATGACACCTTCCTTTGGAAGGGAATCGACGGCACCGGCGTGCTGACCCATTTTAACCGGAGTCACCTGTGGCCGTCTCCGGAACAGATGACGCAGAGCTGTATGAAGAATGGCTGGGATTCCATCAAGGAGAGAGCGGTGTCCGACATGCGGCTGTTCTCCTATGGTTATGGAGATGGCGGCGGCGGTCCGGAATTCGGTATGATTGAGATGGTAGACCGGCTGAAGGATGTGGAGGCGCTTCCGAGATCCTCCCATACCACGGTCAGTGGCTTTATGAGGCGGCTGGAGGAGCGGATTGCGGAGCCTTCCACCTATGCGGGTGAACTGTATCTGGAGCTGCACCGGGGAACCCTGACCAATCAGCATACCATTAAGAGGAATAACCGGAAAGCGGAGATTGCCCTGCGCAATCTGGAATATTTTACAGTGCGCGATGCGTTGGAGCGGGTGATTCCTGCTGATGAAGAACGGATTACCCCGCTGCTTGAGGAGTTGCTGGTGAACCAGTTCCATGATATTCTTCCGGGCACCGGAATTCCCAGGGTCCACCAGGAGGCAATAGCGGCAGTGAACGGGGTAATTGAAGAAGCAGACAGGCAGCAGAAGGAGCTGATCCGGCAGATGGCGCAGACGGAGGAAAAGAGTATTACTTTGTTCAATACCCTTTCCTTCGATCGGAAGGATGTGGTATACCTGCCCTACGAAGGGAAGCTGGTGCAGGGCGAGGTCTCCCAACAGGTGATCACCGGTCTGGACGGTGAGAAGAAGCTGGCGGTGGCGGGTGTGACGATCCCGGCCTTCTCCAGCTGTATGCTGCAGCTTGGCGCGCAGGGAGCGGACGGAACAGCAGGAAATTGCGCGTCCGGCATACAGGAGACAGAAGAGTGTACCGATAGTTTCCGCCTTACGGGAGAGGGCGCACCATCCCATCTGGAGACACCTTTCTACAGTGTAGACTTCAGCGAGAAGGGATACCTGGAGAGCTTGATAGATAAGCGCTGCAAAAGACAGCTTCGTGGCGACGGCTATGCGCTGAATACGCTGCTGATCGGCGAGGAAGTATCCCAAGGCTGGGATAGCTGGGATGTGGATGCAGACTTTGAATGCAAGCTTCGGGACGATGCAGTGCTGTTAAGCCGGGAGCTGGTGACCGTCGGAGAGGTGGAATGCAGAATTCGCAGCCAGTATCGGCTGACTCCGAAGTCAACAATGACGCAGGATGTGATTTTCTACCGGGAAAGCGCGCAGATCGCCTTTGAGTCCAGAGTGGACTGGCAGGATGACCACCGTTTCCTTAAGACAGCCTTTGATACCAGCATTCATACCGATGGGGCGAACCAGGAGATTCAATTCGGTTATCTGAGACGTCCGACAAACCGGAATACCTCGATTGAGAAAGCCAGGTTCGAGGTGTCCAACCACAAGTACACGGATCTGTCGGAAACCCGGTATGGCATCAGCCTTTTAAATGACTGCAAATACGGGATTAGCGTTCATGATGGTTCCATGAAGCTATCCCTCCATAAGGGCGGCTGTCTGCCGGATTATCTGGGGGATAAGGGAGTGCATGAATTCGCTTATGCGCTCTATCCTCATATGGGAGGCTTTAGCTCCTCCAATGTAATCCAGCCGGCGTATACCTTTAACATGCCCGCCGTATGGGAGCGAGGTGCTTGCCGGATGGAAGCCCTTGTAATCGTGACCGAGGAGAATGTGATTGTGGAGGCGATCAAACCGCTGGAGGACAGCGAGAGGGCATATCTGCTCCGCTTATATGAGGCGGAGGGAACCAGGACGACCACAATACTCCGCTTCCCGGAGCCGGTGAAGGCTGCGTGCATCACCAATATGCTGGAAGAGGAGCAGGAGGTCTTAACAGCTGGAAATGAGATCTCTCTGACCTTCAGTGCCTTTGAAATCAAGAGCGTAAAAATAAGCTATTAAGGGAGATCAAATCAAGGCCTATAATAGTAGATATCTTAAAGGTTTTCCCGATAAAACGGCTTCGCCAGAGATGGAACATCTGGCGAAGCCGTTTTATAATTTTGAGATTATGATACCACCTTTGACAAGCCGGTAGAGCCTCGTACGGTGAGGGAAACCACAAGAGGAGAATAAACATATCAATTCAGCTCGCTGTTATACTTCAATGTCAGCATTGCGTCCTGAATTAGCTTAGCGATTCCTTCATTATGAGACCGGCCGATTCGCTTTAATTCATACAGGCATTCCAGATTTTTATTAATGACATTCACACCATAGGTACAGGTGAGGGTTGCCTTAAATCCCAGCTTCCTCAGGATATTTTCGGAGTTGTTGTTATATTTCCCGTAGGGATAGGCAAAGGTACTGGGGGCAATATCAATCTCCTTGCTGATAATGTCTTGAAAAGCAGATACATCCGCTGAGAGAATCTTTTCATAGCTGGAAATGGCTTCGTTTTTCATTTGCCCGCATCCGTACCGACCGTTTCGAATTGAATGTAGATTATAGGTGTGATTTTGTATTTCCGCTAAACCGGCATCTACCATTTCTTTAATTTGAGTAAAGGTCATATGGGCATAATCTGCATCACTGCCGCCTACTCTGGTAAAATCCTCGGTGCTTTTGCCAATGATAGAAAGAACAATCTTCATATTATATTTTTTAAGCAAGGGAAATACATTTTTGTAGGTATCGATATGTCCGTCATCAAAGGAAAGGATGATTGGATTAGGCGGAAGCGGAACGTCCTCGTATACATAATCGATGAGCTGTGACATGGTAATGGTATTATATTGATTCTCTTTGAGATATTTTAAGTCACATTCAAATTCGAAGAGGCTGATCGCATTTTTTCCGAGCTGCGTATTTTTGACATGATGATACATGACAATCGGAACGCATACGGCTTTTTTGCTTGCAGAGGTTTCGATATATAGCTCTATGGAATCCTTTGCAATGGATGCAGACAGCAAGATAAATAAAATGATGATGGCCAGTTTTCTATAGATAGCTGTTTTGCTCATTATATTCAAATCCCTTTATATAGTTTAATACATTAAAAGAATATGAATATAGGCTAATCCATATGCTAATCTTCATAAGAGTGCAAGCATGTTTATGGGGATTAACATTGTGTACATACCGATATGATGCACATACCGATATGATATATATACCGATATGATGCACGTACCGATAGGATGCTCATACCGATCTGATACATTTACAAATTTGCAGGAAGAAATCAATTGCCTGGGATATGGAAATCCAATGCCTGCCCGCAATTTTCACAATATTTTTGTGTCAGTGGAACGCTGAGTTCTTTGCGGCAGATGGGGCAGCAATACATAGATATAGCTCCATTCTTCTCCTGGATCGGTTTTTTAGGCAGCATTCTTTCTAGAGCGTTGATCTTGGTTCTTTCCTCTTCGATTTGCTTATTGATTTTTTGGGTATATACTTCGGACGAACTGCTGCGCAGAGAGCGGTTATAGTAATCCAGACTGCTTTGACAGCTTTTCAGGGCATATTCAATATCACTCGTAGAACTCACCTTCCCAGAAAATAATTCAAATGTTTCTCTACATAGTATTCATTCCGGGATATAAAATATACATACGGTTAGATATATGATTCGAGCATCAAAAGTCTTCATTCCACTGTATTGGTGAATACTCAATTCATGAAAGCCCGAACTGCGGCTTTCATGAATATACCCGATGCTTATATTCATCTACAAAACCTTAATTGGTTTTTGGCGTTCGAAGCATATATAGGAAGCAAAGGTCAAAGTGGTTCTTTTGCCAAACCTCTTAGATCCTCATAGAAATTCGGATAGGAGATTGTAACACAATCTGCATTTGCGATGGTAGTTTCCCCTTCGGCAAGCAAGGCGGCTACCGCAAAGGACATGGCGATACGGTGATCTGACTGGCTTTCGATAGAAGCGGCGTGAAGCGGCCTGCCTCCATTGATGATCATGCCGTCGTCTGTCGCCGTGATATCCGCTCCCATTTTAGACAGATTATTCACCATAACATCAATCCGATTGGATTCCTTTACCTTAAGCTCCGCGGCATCCCGGATTACTGTCCGGCCCTTTGCAAAGCAGGCCAGGACGGCTAGGACCGGGATTTCATCAATGAGCGTGGGAATGAGTTCACCGCTGATTTCGGTTGCCGTCAATTCGCTGTGACGAACCAGCAGGTCTGCAACCGGCTCTCCGCCTTGATTTGTTTCATTTACCAGAGTGATATCCGCACCCATCTGCCTGCACACCTGGAGAATACCGTCCCTGGTTGGGTTGATTCCAACATTCTGGATCATAATCTCGGAATTGGGAACCAATAGTCCGGCAGCGATAAAATATGCGGCAGAGGAGATATCTCCCGGAACATTGATTTTTTGGCCTCTAAGGACCGGACGGGGAAGAATGGCTGCGGTGTTGCCGGTACTTGTTACGGAAGCACCGAAGGCTGACAGCATCAATTCTGTGTGATTTCTGGATAAGGAGGGCTCGGTAACCGAGGTTTCCCCCTCGGCATATAATCCGGCCAGGAGCACACAGGATTTAATCTGTGCCGATGCAACCGGAGAGCTGTAATGAATACCCTTCAAAGGAGTATAAGACGAGCGGCGTACCGCTTGTTGTTGGTTTACCGGCTCTTTGGAAGAGGAATGAATGAATAGTGGAGCACAGTCATTTTCCGCCAGGCTTTTGATATCAGCCCCCATCAGGGACAAGGGGGTCATGATCCTTCCCATGGGTCTGCGGCGGATGGATTCGTCCCCGGTAAGGGAGGTTGGAAAGTTCTGTCCGCATAGGATGCCTGAAATCAAGCGCAGAGTTGTTCCGCTGTTTCCCACATCCAGTATCTGATCAGGCTGTTTCAGACCGTCCAGTCCCCTGCCGTGAATGATAACACAATCGGAGGCTTCCTTATTCTCAATCTCTATTCCCAGCTGGCCAAAGCAGCGGATAGTGGAGAGACAGTCGGCTCCCTGCAGGAAATTAGTTACCTCAGTCTTTCCCTGTGCTAACGCGGCGAACATCACAGATCGGTGTGAAATGGATTTGTCTCCCGGAACCTGGATTTCACCTTTTAAAGGACCGCATTTTCTAAAATTCATGGCTGTATTCTCCTTGATTTAGTTTTTTTATGTAATTCCAAAGGCAGATATGGCGCAAGTTTAATTGCGCTCATAAATACGGTAATTGTATCTTGCCAGCATCGCAATCGCCTTTCCCTGCGCCTGCTCATCATAGAGCTCGATCCGAAGAACCCCCTCCTCGAATTCCCGGTTATGAATAATTCCGATATTCTTGATACTGATCTGGTTACTGGCGAGAAGCGTTGCGATAGTAGCAATGGCACCAGCCTCATCAACGATATCCAGGTAGATTTCAAACAGCTTTTTCATGAGTCCGATGGATTTACTCGGTATGGAGCTGCGGTATTCACCGGCAGCATCAAACATTTGATACAGAAAATCTGCATTGGAATCGCCCAGTGCTTCGGAGGCCGACTGAAGGGAGGCGATATACCGGTCCAGACAAGCCTTGATCTCCCGTGTGTTGGTCAGACAGATATTCTGCCACATGACCGGAGAGGAGGAAGCGATCCGGGTGATATCCTTAAAACCTCCGGCGGCAAGAGATCTCATTTTTTCTGCCTCATCGTCGGATTCCCGCACCAGGTTGACGAGCTGGGCTGCAATGATATGGGGAACATGGCTGATTGCGGCGGTGATTTTGTCATGCTCCCTGGCATCCAGAATAATCGGGATGGACCCCATTCTCTGCACCAGCTGATATAGGGTCTGCAGCCTGCGCTCCGGGGTTTTGGAGGTAGGAGTCAGGATGTAGTAGGCATTTTCCAGAAGCAGAGCATACGAATTAAGATAGCCGGTTTTCTCTGACCCGGTCATCGGATGTCCTCCGATGAACCAGGCCTCCAGGCCAAGCGCCTCCACTGCCTCATGAATATTGCTCTTGACACTTCCGACATCCGTCAGGATACAACCGGGTTTAAGCAGAGGCTTCAGCTGAGCCAGATATTCCATGTTGGACAGAACCGGTGCGCATAAGAATATGAGGTCACAGTCAGGAAAGTATTCTTCCAGAGAAAAGGTAACCTGATCCAAGACCTGATCACTAAGAGCAGCCTGCAAATCGGTACTTTTCCCGTGATAATCATAGGCAGCAAGATGATAATACGGATTAATCTTTTTTAATGCGCGGGCAATGGAGCCCCCGATTAAACCAAAGCCTATAAATCCAACCTTAAAATCGCCCTTAAAATTGCTCTCAAAATCGCTCATGTGAACCTCCTGTTTATACGAATGATACATTTTCAATGAATAAATCAATGAATGAATTATTTTATTGATTGCGCATGGTCTAAAACTTTTTCCCCATAAGAGCAGCAAGCGGTCTTAAATCACCGGTTAAAGCCTCGAATTGTTCAAAGGTTAATGACTGCGGTCCATCCGACAGTGCACAGGACGGATTTGGATGGGTCTCAATCATAAGTCCGTCTGCACCTACGGCAACAGCACTCATGGCAAGGGGCTTCACATAAGCTCTTACGCCGGTGGCATGACTCGGATCCACGATAATGGGAAGATGGCTTTTCTCCTTGATAACCGGAATGGCACTGATATCCAGGGTGTTGCGGGTTGCTGTTTCGAAGGTCCGGATGCCGCGTTCGCATAGTACCACGTTGGGATTACCCTCTGCAATGATATATTCGGAGGCATTCAGCCATTCATCAATGGTTGCCGAAAGGCCCCTCTTGAGCAGGACGGGAAGCCCGGATTTGCCTGCCTCCTTCAGAAGGTAGAAGTTCTGCATATTTCTGGCTCCGATCTGCAGCATATCCACATATTTTACTGCAGCCTCGATGGCATTCAGGCTGGTTACCTCGCATATGACGGGAAGACCGGTTGCCTCCCTGGCTTCCTTCATGTACTGAAGTCCCTCCTCCTCCAACCCCTGGAAAGCATAGGGCGAGGTACGGGGCTTGTAGGCACCTCCCCGCAGTATCTGGGCACCGGCCTTCTTAATTGCATGAGCGGTCTGCATCAATTGCTCCTGGCTTTCCACAGCGCAGGGACCGGACATGATTACCAGCTCACCGCCGCCGATTACAACATTACCGACCTTTACTTTGGAGGGCTCGGGATGAAACTTACGGTTGGCCAGCTTGTAACTTTCGGTCACCGCCACAATTTTATCAACATCCTCGTAAATTTCAAGATTTTGGTCCCTCAGCCTGGATTTGTCTCCGACCACGCCGATGATGGTTACCTCCCGTCCGGCAGAGATATGGGCATCCAGGCCCTTTGATTCAATCAAATTCTTAATTCGCTCTATAGATTCACTCTTAGCCTGAGGCTTCATTACAATGATCATAGTATTTTTCTTCCTTTCTAAGTATATTGCTGTGCTGCAAGCAGCTACGTATAGTTTTCCCCGTTATCACTGATCTCCACTGCGATGGTCCATGAAATAGCATGATGATTTACCCAATTGTTTCTTTTCTGGACTTTGAAGGATAAAACGGTCCAAATTATGATGAGTTCCGAGTCCTTCACAAGATATCAGGAGCTTGCCGGCTCTTTGATGAAACATAAGACGAGCGGCTTGCCGCTTGTCGTTGTTTGCGATTATACTCTGTATTTTTTACGGTGTCAACAATACAATACTTTAAAGCGTTACGGTTTAAAGTGTAAAAGAAATAACTTTGTTTATAATTACATAAAACTATTGTAAAAGTTAAGCCTGTCTAGTAAAATATACTAAGAGGTATCTATGGGTGTCACAGACCATTCTCATGTCGTGCACAAACATCGATAAGCGGTATGCCGCTCGTCTTATGTTAACAACAAGCGGCAAACCTGCTCGTCTTATGTTAAATAATAGCTTAGCGTGTTTCACTGCCAAGTTCATCACCGGAATGAAGATGTGATAGCGAACATTTTGCAGTTTTTTGCAAAATGCGAATTTACCCTACTACTTACTAAAAACGTATTGGAGGAAATCAGAATGAATGTTTACACTTCGGAAAAGATTCGCAATGTTGTTCTGTTAGGCCACGGTGGCTGTGGCAAGACTACTTTAGTCGAAGCCATAGCGTACACAACAGGAATACTCAAACGTCAGGGAAAAGTGGAAGAGGGAAATACAATCAGTGATTATGATAAGGAAGAGCAGAAGAGACTCTTTTCTATCAGTACGACAGTGGTACCGATTTTATTTGAGGATATCAAGATTAATTTTTTAGACACACCGGGATATTTTGATTTTGTGGGCGAGGCTTATGAAGCCTTGCAGGTAGCAGATGCTGCTGTTATTGTTGTTTCAGCGAAAGCGGGAGTTGAGGTCGGTACGATGAAGGCATGGGACTTTTGCGAAAAATATCACCTGCCGAGAATTTTCTTTGTATCCGATATGGATGATGATAATGCAAGTTATCGTGAAGTGGTAGAGAGATTGACCGAGCTCTACGGCAAAAAAATAGCTCCGTTTCATATTCCGATTAGAGAAAATGAGAAATTTGTGGGATTTGTCAATGTGGTTAAGATGGCCGGCAGAAGATTTACTACCGCCAGCAACTATGTTGAATGCGAGATCCCTGATTATAGCCAGGAAAATCTTTCGAAGTTCAGAGAGGTATTATTGGATGCAGTGGCTGAGACCAGCGAAGATCTGATGGAAAAATATTTCGCAGGCGAGGAGTTCACTCAGGAAGAAATCTCTGCAGCTCTTCGAAATAATGTAATAGATGGTACTGTAGTTCCTGTATTGATGGGTTCCAGTGTTCATGCACAGGGTACCACTATGTTATTGCAGGCGATTGAGAAGTATTTCCCGGATCCGGTCAGAATGCGTATCAGCGGAAAGAATACCAAGACCGGTGAGGCCTTTGATGCCGATTATGATGAGAAGAAGACCTTCTCTGCACGGGTATTTAAGACGATTGCCGATCCCTTCATCGGTAAATTCTCTCTTTTCAAGGTATGCTCGGGTGTGCTAAAATCAGATATATCAGTGTATAATGCCGATAAGGAATCCGAAGAAAAGGTGAACCGGATTTATGTACTCCGCGGCAAGGAACAGATTGAAGTGGAGGCACTTCATGCAGGTGATATCGGAGCTCTCGGTAAATTATCCGAGACAGTGACCGGAGATACCTTATCCACGAAGGCGGTGCCAATTATCTATGACCGTATTGAGGTTCCCACACCATATACCTACCAGCGCTTCAAGACCAAGAATAAGGGTGATGATGACAAGGTATCCCAGGCTCTCCAGAAATTAATGGATGAGGATCTGACTCTAAAGATGGTGAATGATAAGGAAAACAGACAGACCTTATTATACGGTATCGGCGACCAGCAGCTGGATGTGGTTGTGAATAAGCTGTTAACCAAGTATAAGGTAGAAATTGAAGTGATGAAGCCCAGAGTTCCTTTCAGGGAAACCCTTCGTAAGAAGGTTCGGGTTCAGGGCAGATATAAGAAGCAGTCCGGAGGCCATGGACAGTATGGTGATGTTCATATTGAGTTCGAGCCTTCCGGTGATATGGAGACGCCTTATGTATTTGAAGAGAAGATATTCGGCGGATCAGTTCCGAGGAACTATTTCCCCGCAGTGGAAAAGGGGATTGCAGACTGTGTTGTAAAAGGGCCGGTGGCAGGTTATCCTGTTGTAGGGTTAAAGGCTACTCTGGTGGATGGTTCCTACCACCCGGTAGATTCTTCTGAAATGGCGTTTAAGATGGCTACCATTCAAGCCTTCAAACAGGGCTTCATGGAAGCATCTCCGGTATTACTGGAACCCATTGCCTCTATGAAGGTGGTTGCACCGGACAAGTTTACCGGTGATATCATGGGTGATCTTAACAAGCGCCGCGGCAGAGTACTCGGTATGAATCCGGTTACCGGAGGTAAGCAGGAGATTGTTGCAGATATCCCGATGTCTGAGCTGTATGGATATTCTACAGATCTTCGGTCCATGACCGGCGGTATTGGCGACTTCTCCTATGAATTTGCCCGCTATGAGCAGGCTCCTTCCGATGTTCAGCAGAAGGTAATGGAAGAGAATGCCAAGGAAGAAGAAACAGAAGCAAATTAATCTGAATGTGGAATAGAAAGAAGATATCACTGTTTTATAATGGATTGGCTCATGATATGATTAAGGCTGTAGTCATGTTATGATTTTGGGAAGGGTTTTGTTTAATAGTAAAAATCGGATCATTACCTATTATGCAAGACCCTTTCCTTCCGTTTTTTTTGAAGACTGCCTATGACGGAGGATACGATTAAAACTCTCGCTGGTTTAACAGTGGGGCAACAGGATGACCGACACGGTGCCGCAGTAAGGAGGCATTGTACCATCAGACTGGGTGTATAATAGGGGAGTCTATCTATGACTGCTCTTTTTATAAAAACAATAAAAAGGAGAGTTTTTATGGAAAAGTTTTTTAAGCTTAAGGCACATGGAACTAATGTTTCCACAGAAGTCATCGCAGGTATTACTACTTTCTTTGCAATGGCTTACATCATTTTTGTTAACCCCAGCATTCTGTCTCAGACAGGCATGCCGTCGGGTGCGGTATTCTTGGCTACCATTTTTGCTGCAGTTGCCGGTACCTTAGTAATGGCGTTATTTGCTAATGTTCCCTACGCACAGGCACCCGGTATGGGTTTGAATGCATTCTTTACCTATACGGTATGCTTCGGCCTCGGCTTCACCTGGCAGCAGGCATTAGCCATGGTATTTCTCTGTGGTCTCATTAATGTTCTTATTACAGTGACCAAGATCCGTAAGATGATTATTAAAGCCATTCCCGAAGGCTTACAGCATGCAATTGGCGGTGGTATCGGTATCTTTATTGCCTATATCGGCCTTCTGAATGTGGGTATTATTAATTTTGAGGCAGGCGTTCCTGCGCTTTCTCACTTCAATTCGGCAGGAATTATTCTTTCTATTCTTGGTATTGTTATTATTTTAGTTCTTCTTCTTTTAAATGTTAAAGGAGCAATTATTATCGGTATTTTGGCTACAACTGTACTCGGCATTCCTATGGGAGTAGTAAAGCTTGATTTTAGTACAACTACAGGTCTGGCTGATTCCTTTGATCAGTTAGGAACCACAATTTTTGCTGCTTTCGGAAAAGAAGGCATACAGTCCCTGTTTGCAGATGCTTCCAAGATTCCGTTGGTGCTTATGACCATCTTTGCCTTCAGCTTATCCGATACCTTTGATACCATTGGTACCTTCATCGGAACAGGAAGAAGATCCGGTATCTTCGACTCTGAGGACGAGAAGGCTCTGGAAGGCGGCACCGGCTTCAAGTCCAAGATGGACAAGGCATTATTTGCTGACTCTGTAGCAACCAGTGTGGGCGCGATTTTAGGTACCTCGAATACAACCACCTATGTGGAGAGTGCTGCAGGTATTGGCGCAGGCGGACGTACCGGTCTGACCTCTGTTGTTACTGCATTAATGTTCCTGGTAAGTATGGTATTTGCGCCGATCGTTAGCATGGTTCCTGCTCAGGCAACATCTCCGGCCCTGATTGCAGTAGGTATCTTGATGATCTCTTCCTTCAAGGAGATCAAATGGGATGAGATCGAGGAAGCGATTCCTGCATTCTTCGCTGCTATCTTCATGGCTTTAAACTACAGTATTTCCTATGGTATTGCAGGCGGCTTTATCTTCTATGTAATCGTTAAGTGTGTTAAGGGTAAGGCTAGGGAAATCAGCCCTGTAGTATGGGTTTCCTCTGCATTGTTTATTGCAAACTTTATTATACTCGCTTTATTATAATAAGAAGGTTTTAATGAAGCTGGATTTGGATATGATATACATATCGTAATTAATCCATGGACTAAAACAGACCCCTGATACCGGAGATATCCGGTGTTAGGGGTCTGTTTCGTTGTGCAGAAAACCTCAGCTTACTATATGCAATAAAACGTACATTGTTTTTCTGATCCTTTCAGTAAGCCTGGTTTCACGAATAGGAGATTTATTTTACTTTTTGCTCCAGCAACAGCTCGCCTATGGCCTCGTTAATGGGACTGCGCAGGTTATACAAAATCTGTATAAATGATAAGAGGAGAAAGCCCTGAAAAGATCCTGAAAGCGATGGATCTCTTTGGGCCAATGACGTATAGAGGCTAATCTGAAATTTGGAAGAAACAGAAAAGGATGTATAACCTGCCGATTGTTAAGCGACGGGAAATACATCCTTTTCTGTTTATCTGTCTTTATAATCTAAACAATACATGGAATAATGGTTCAAAGCTAATGAGATTCTTATTCCACAGGAGCTTCGTTCTTTTCTCCAATGGAGAGCAGAAGATTTAATACGATACCTGCAACCGCTGCTGTAGCCAGAGCAGGAAATTGCATTCCGAACATCGGGATCATTCCGTTTCCTTCAAAACCGAAGCTGCCGCCTAAGCCGATGATCAAGATAATAGCAATAACTGCAAGGTTCTTGGATTTGAACATGTCCACCTTACGGTCCATCATAATGGTGACACCCTGTGCTGCAATTACTCCAAACAGATAGATGGAAAGACCGCCGATTACCGCCTTGGGTATGGAGTATACGACATTGATCAAGGGAGTGAAGCAGGAGATTATCATTGTGATTAAAGCTGCTGTGATCAAAACCGGGATGGAGAATACCTTGGAGATTGCCATGGTGCTGATGTTCTCTCCGTAATTGGTTCCGGCAGGTCCTCCGATCATACCGGATACGATATCGCCGATACCGTCGCCCACCAGGTTTAATCCCAATTTGTCTGCAATATTGTATTTCTTTCCGGACTTCATTTTCTTCGCCAAATCATTCACATAGATGTCCAATTGATATACATGTGCGGTTGATTCCGGTATTGTAGCAATTGCGATCGGCATAATCGCTCCGACAGCGGCCAGCGTTGGCTTGGGGAGTGTGAAGATAGGAAGGCTGAAAATTCCGTCTGCTTCAATGGTATTAAAGTTAACAAAAGGAATTCCAGTGATAAAGCCGATGATTAAAGCAACGATGTAACCTGTCAAAAGGCCAAAAAGAATAGGCAACTGACTCAGCTTGCCCTTCAAGTATACGGAATATGCAATTGTGGAAACAAGTGTAACAATGGAGATAATCCAAGCCATGTTCTGTGCAAGTGCTGACTGTACCGTATCAACAACGGGGAAGGAAGCAGCGTCACCCATTGCATTGGCTGCAAGTGACAATCCGATTATCATTGCGATACTGCCGGTAACTGTGGGGGGAAGAATCTTGTCAATGGTGTTTCTACCGGTACGTTGAATAATGAGACCGGCGGCAATCGATACGAACCCTGACATTACGATACCAAACTGTGCAAATGAGATTTTGTCGTTCAAGCTATAATTAGCAAACTGTTCTGCTGCCATAATGGAAGCGATCGCTGCAATATAAGAGAAGCTGGAACCGTAATAAAGGGGAATCTTTCTGCCAGTGATTAAGATAAAGCAAAGAGTGGCAAGACCGCTGGCAAAAATGGTGGTAGATACGTGGAAGCCAGTAATTAATGCAACAAGAACGGTTGCTGGAAACATTACAACGATCTGCTGCAATGCAAATAAGAATAGTTCCACGAACGGGGGTCTTTCGTCCGGCAGATAGCCGATGGGTTGATTCTTTGAAGCCATAATACTTATTACCTCCTGGGATTTTTTTTATTTAACCACATTTTTCTCGGTTTGTAAAGATGGAATCGTTGCAATATTGTGGAAAATTTAAAAAATTAGCTGAAGAATAACCAAAATTCATTTTGGAAATAACTTCAAATTGTACAGATTATATGATATAAATCAATCTGTTAGCCATAATGCTTATTCATGTGATATAATGAGAGCAGAACAAGTATGATTCTTCATGTGTCCAGATGCATGCACAGGGATGAGGATACGGATGATTAATCAGCTCTATAAGAATGGAACTCCCGTTTGCATAGTACTTATGGTAAATGCGAAACCTATGAATCCGGGTCATAGATAGGATATTGAGGATATTGGATAGGAGGAAATATCATGAATGGAAGGAAAATAAGAGAAAAATGGCAGGGACTGATTGATACAGTGATGCGGTTTCCAATGACGGTCATATTATTGGTAGCGGCGGCAGCATCCAATACCTTGTCAATCGAATCAGAGTATAATAATATCTACAGCAAATTGCTGGTCACGTTCTTACTGGGCGCCTCATTATATGTTGTACTTCAGATGCTCTATGAACGCTTCTTCGATCATCCGATCTTTAGGCTGGTTAATATTCTGGCAGCAACAGCACTTTCTGCTGTGTATTTTCTAATCACCCGTAAATCGGACTGGAGCGTTGAGCTTTCAATTCGTACCATAGTAATCTTCTTTATTTTATTTATTGCATTTTTATGGATACCGGCAATTCATAGCAGAATTAGCATAAATGAAAGTTTTATGGCTGTTTTTAAAAGTTTTTTTATAGCAATACTCTTTGATTTGATCTTATATCTGGGTGTAGTGCTGGTCATTGGTGCCACGGACCTTTTAATCCTTAAAGTGAATCAGAATGCTTATATTCATTCGGCTAATTTTATATTTATACTATTGGCGCCGATCTATTTCCTTTCCATGATTCCTCATTATTCCCTGAAGGAAGATGATGAAAAAGAGGAAGAAGGGGGGACAGCAGTAAAACGGCAGGATTCAATGGCGGAAAAATCCCTGAAAGACAACATTACAGAGAAATTCGGAGAGCTGCAGCAGAAGTCGGAACGGGAGGAAAGCAGCGGGCTGACAGCTCCGAACCGTTTTCTGACTACACTGATTACCTTTGTTATCATACCGATTACAGCTGTTTTTACTGTTATTTTATTACTTTATATCATCCTTAATATCACCGGAGAATTCTGGACTGATAGTTTAATGGAACCGATGCTGGTGGCCTATTCCATTACCGTGATTGTTGTATATATTCTTGCCAGTACTGTAAAGCATTCTTTTGCAAAGTATTTCCGGCTGGTGTTTCCGAAGGTATTGATACCGGTAGTATTATTTCAGACGCTTTCTTCCATCCTCAAGATAGGTGAGGCCGGAGTAACGTATGGGAGATATTACGTGATTTTATTTGGTGTTTTTGCAACCATTGCCGGAATTCTTTTTTGTTTTCTTCCTGTTCATAAAAATGGAAGGATTGCACCGGTTCTCATCGTGCTGTCTGTGATTTCCATTCTGCCTCCGGTGGACGCCTTTACCGTCAGCAGGGGGACCCAGACCGCAAGGCTAGAGAAACTTTTAATCGAGAATAACATGCTGAAGGACGGTACTGTTATACCGAATTCTGAGGTTAGAGAACATGACAGGACTGATATTGTAAGAACATTGGATTATCTGGACCGTATGAATTATACGAAGAAGGTGGATTTTCTGAAAAACTATTCTGTATCCAATGACTTTGAGAAAACCTTTGGTTTTTCCCGGTACGGTAATACGGATAAGGAATACCAAAGCTATTACTACAGCAGAAACACCAATGAACCGATACCGATTGACGGCTACGATTACATGATGCAGATGAATATTTATACAGGGTCTGAGGCCGGTACCAGAGAATTTGAGATAAAAGGTGTTCGTTATATTGTTAGAGTAGAGAATGCCGATCCGGATAACTGCCTTCTCCTGCTGGAGGATGGACAGGGAAGGGAGCTGCTCCGGTTTGAGTTCAATTATCTGCTGAATAGGCTTACCGGGTCTGCTTCTGGTAAGGAGCAGCTGTCAACTGCAGAGTTAACCGATATTTTTGAAAATGATCTGGCCGCTATGGCTGTTGTTACAAACAGTGTCAGTTTAAATGAATGGCGGGAAGGTAAAGATATCTCTGCAGATTTAGTAATCTTGGTTCATATAAAGTAAATTTTACTTTCAATCCTATTATCTGTGCCGGAGCAATCTCCGGCGCAGATGATTTATAGGGATAATACATAGGCAGGAATGGAGAAAAGCATGTACAATTTTGATGAAATTATTGACCGCAGCGGGACGGATTCAATTAAGCATGATTTTAGGAAGGAATATGGCAAACCGGAGAATGCCATCCCCCTGTGGGTGGCAGATATGGACTTTTTAACAGTTCCGGAGGTAACCGAAGCACTGATACAGGCTGTGCAGCATGGAATTTATGGATATTCGGAAAACAAGATGGGCTATTACGAAGCAGTGCATCGATGGTTTTTGGAACGCTTTGGGTGGGAGACCGAAAGGGAATGGCTGTTAAAGACACCGGGGGTGGTATATGCCCTGTGCTGCGCTGTACGGGCTTTGACCCAGGAAGGAGATGCGGTAATGATACAGCAGCCGGTGTATCATCCCTTCACCTCGGCAATTGTGCTGAATAACCGGGTTTTGGTAAATAATCAATTAGTGTATGACGAGGGAGAATATCGCATTGATTTTGAGGATTTTGAGAGGAAAATAATAGAATGTCGGGTAAAGCTGTTCATTCTGTGCAGTCCCCACAATCCCGTAGGCAGAGTATGGACCGTATCGGAGTTGGAGCGTATGGGTGATATTTGTATAAAGCATGGTGTTATTGTTGTTTCTGACGAAATTCATGCAGACTTCACCTACCCGGGATTCAGACATCAGGTATTTGCCGGAATAAAACAGGAATTTGCCGACCAGTCCATTATTTGTACCGCACCCAGCAAGACCTTTAATCTGGCAGGGCTGCAGGTTTCGAATATATTTATTAAGAATTCCGAGCTTCGGAAGAGCTTTTCCGATGAGATGCAAAGAGGAGGCTGTCACGGTTTGAACCGCATGGGAATGGTCGCTTGTCAGGCGGCTTATGAAAACGGTGCAGACTGGCTGGAAGAGCTCAAAGAATATTTATCGGGGAACCTGGATTACATAAGAGGCTTTCTTAAGGAACGGCTGCCTCAGATTAAGCTGGTGGAGCCGCAGGGAACCTATTTAATCTGGCTGGATATGAATGGTTTGGAACTTGGCGAGGAAATTCTGGAGGAGATGATAATAAATAAAGCGGGTTTATGGCTCAATCCCGGTACCACGTTCGGCAGCGGAGGGCAGGGATTTGAACGCATTAATATCGCTTGTCCGAGGGAGATATTACAAAAGGCAATGCTTCAGTTGGAGGCTGCTGTGAAATTTTATGGAAATAATGAAAACTGAATTGACATAAGCATAGCGTTGTTGTAAGATAGAAAAGCGTAGTGAACATGCTGCAAGCTTACTTGTAAGTATGCGAGCGGAGCGAAGGATCATGAACATGTTTCTTGTTCATGATATAGAAAAGCGTAGTGAACATGCTGCAAGCTTGCTTGTAAGTATGCGAGCGGAGCGAAGGATCATGAACATATTTCTTGTTCATGATCTGATAGTGTAATTTCATAAGGCCTCATCTTCAAAGATGAGGTAGAGGCGCGATATTTAACAGTCCGTGGAGGAGCTCGAGAGGTGATGAGTCTACGGAGAAGGAAATGTCGCCGAAGTGTATGGTATACTCGGTACCATATGCTGGGTCTGCAGTTAAGAACTGCAGGACTGTCTTGGCGGGCTACCCGGCTTGCCAAGTTGTGCTATCTCATTAGGGATTATGGGGACTTAGGCATAGACGTATCATGAACCTGAGTGAACCTCGGGTTTTTTTATTTCATAAAATAATGCATGTGAAATAAAAGCCTAACGGGCAGTTTTGTTACGGAAATGCTGATAATAAAGACTAACAGACCTGAGAAGATTGCACATATTATTTTGAACGGCGTAAGATCAGCGCTTTTTGTCAGAAGGATAATACTTCTGATAATTTATATCTTAAAAAGGGAGGAATATTTTATGAAGAAGAGAATTGCAGTGATAATCATTCTTGCATTGACGGCTACCATGCTGGCAGGGTGTGCGAAGAAGGATGACGGAAAGTTCCGTGTTGGTATGGAAGCGGCATATGCGCCTTTTAACTGGACGCAGTTGGATAATTCCAAAGGTGCGGTGACGATTGATGGCGGTGCGGAATTTGCCGGCGGCTATGATGTGGAGATTGCGAAAAAGATTGCAGAAGGCTTGGGTAAAGAGCTTGTCATCGTTAAAACGGAATGGGATGGCCTGGTACCGGCATTGACCTCCGGCAAGATTGATGCCATTATTGCAGGTATGTCGCCTACAGAAGATCGTAAGAAGACGATTGATTTTTCTGATAATTATTATAAATCAGATTTGGTTATGGTAGTAAAGAAGGGAGGCACTTATGAGAATGCATCCTCCATTCAGGATTTCTCCGGTGCCAAGATCACTGCCCAGTTAAATACCTTCCATTATTCTGTAATCGAGCAGATCAGCGGAGTAAGCCTGCAGCCGGCCATGGATAATTTCCCTGCAATGAGAGTCGCATTGGAATCCGGTGTAATCGACGGGTATGTATCAGAACGTCCTGAGGGTATCAGTGCTTCGGCAGCAAATGATAATTTTGCTATGGTGGAATTCAGTGATGGCTTTGTTACATCGGAGGATGATACCGCCATTGCGGTAGGAGTGAAAAAGAATAGTGAGCTGACTTCAAAAATCAATGAGATCTTAGCTGGCATTTCAGAGGAAGAGCGCATCAGCATTATGGATACTGCAATTGTAAATCAACCTGCAGCAAATTAGAAGATGCTTATCGGGCTGTCCAAAGCTTAAAATTTTTGGGCAGCCTTATATGATTACTTATATAATTATTTAGAAATTATAATAACGAAAATATTTGGTGGATACCCCATATTATTGGAGGATGATACATAAAACCTGTAGATGGAGCCTATAGTATTAAAAGGTTACACCAAAAAAGATGGAAAGGCTTGGTGCATTATGACTTGGGAATGGTTTGTACAGATCGTTACCGATAATTGGCCTATGTTCCTGCGCGGAGCAGGCTTAACGTTATTCATCTCTATCATAGGTACAGTGCTTGGGGCGGTGATCGGATTGGTCATCGGTACGATTCGTACGATACCCATGCCGGATAGGGGCGCAAAGAGAATTATTTTAATTGTGTTGAATGCGATACTTACTGCATATGTGGAATTCTTCCGTGGAACTCCAATGATCGTGCAGGCGATGGTTATTTATTACGGATCGGCAATGGCCTTTGGAATTGATATGGATCGCACTGCTGCGGCTATTTTCATTGTGTCAATCAATACAGGTGCATATACGGCGGAAATTGTCCGTGGCGGTATTATTTCCATTGATAAGGGACAATTTGAAGCAGCACATGCTATCGGTATGAATCATCTGAAAACCATGCTTCATGTGGTATTGCCCCAGGTACTTCGAAATATTCTGCCAGCCATTGGCAATGAGTTTGTAATCAATATCAAAGACACCTCAGTTCTTAATGTTATATCCGTATCGGAATTATTCTTCCAGGCGAAATCAGTAGCCGGTAATAATTTCAGATATTTTGAAACCTTCTTTGTGGCATGTATCATCTATCTGATTATGACCCTTACGGTGACCAGAATTCTCCGACTGATCGAACGCAAGCTGGACGGACCAGAGAATTTTGTTGTAATTCCCGGCAATCAGATGCAGGTGGAACGGCCGGAAGATCATGTGAAGAGGCTTCACAATTAAGGAATGGAGGCTAAGGATGGAAAAAGTAATAGAGGTTCAGCATTTAAAGAAATCATTCGGAGACAATGAAATCCTGAAGGATATCGATTTCTCTGTAAACAAGGGAGAAGTAGTATGTATCATTGGTGCCTCCGGATCCGGTAAGTCAACCCTGCTTCGTTGTATCAATCTGCTTGAAAAGCCCAGCAACGGTGCGATTATCTATAACGGTGAAAACATACTGGATGACAGGCATGATGTATATGCGTACCGAACCAAGCTGGGTATGGTGTTCCAGCAATTTAACCTCTTTAACAATCATAATGTACTCAGTAACTGTACTGTAGGACAGATTAAGGTATTGAAGCGAAACAGAGAAGAAGCGGAAAAGGTTGCTTTGAAATACCTGAAGGTTGTTGGGATGGATCAGTATGTGAATGCGAAGCCGAAGCAGTTATCCGGCGGGCAAAAGCAGAGAGTTGCCATAGCGAGAGCATTGTCCATGGAGCCGGAAGTATTATTATTTGATGAGCCTACCTCCGCTCTGGATCCGGAGATGGTAGGAGAGGTTCTGGCGGTTATGAAGGAGCTGGCGCGGAGTGGTCTTACCATGCTGGTGGTAACACATGAGATGGGCTTCGCCCGGGAGGTTGCAAACCGGGTTGTATTTATGGATAAGGGTGTTATTGCAGAAGAAGGAACTCCGGAGCAGATATTTAACAACCCGACACAGGAGAGAACCAAGGAATTCCTCAGAAGAGTGCTTAAGGAACGGTAAGGGAAACAAAAGCATCTATAAAAGTCGTATGATAGACCCTGTTTTGGAAGTAATCGAATGTAAAGTACGGATCAGGATATATACGGATAAAACAGGGCTTTTTAATCGTTGGCTGATTAATTTAAGTAATATTATGCGCAGTGAAATAAAGGCAAAGGATTAAATTAATCCGGCCGTTAGCATAAAGAGCATATAACAGGTCACTTCCGGCAGGGACGGAGGAGCATCAGGTTAATGCTCTTTTTGTTGAATGTGAATGTATAGTCGTTTGTTGTGTCTGACGGAATATTGTTGAGAGAGAAACAGGGGTCAGAATGGAGCCAAAGCTTAAATAAATAATAAAAAAATATAAAGAAAGAAGAGAAAGAAAATATAAAGAAAATATAAAAAAATAAAAAGAATAGATGAGAGGGGAAAATGGAATGGCAAGATTGTTGTATCAGGGGCATGGAAGCTTTCGCATCATCAGTAAGGATAATATAGTGATATATTTTGATCCGTATGCAGGGACGGGATATGATGTTCCTGCTGATATCATACTGGTTACACATCAACATGGTGATCACAATCAGATTAGTCTGGTGGAAAAGAAACAGGATTGTACGATTCTTCAGGAACGGGATGCGCTGAAGGAGGGAGGGTATCAGAATTTTGGAATCAAGGGGATTCATATCCAGGCAGTACCTGCCTATAACAAAAATCATAGCAGAGCTGAATCGGTGGGCTATATAATAACGGTTGACGATATTAAGGTATATGGTACCGGTGATACCTCAATAACGGAGGAGATGAAGGAACTGGCAGCACAATCCCTGGATTATGTACTCCTTCCTACGGACGGAATATACAATATGGGTCCGGAGGAAGCTGCAATTTGTGCGGAATTGCTGGAAGCGAAGGCAGCAATACCAATTCATATGAAGCCGGGAGAGTTATTCAGCATTGAGATGGCAGAACGGTTTACCGCTAAAAACAGGAAGATTGTACGGGATGGAGAAGAGATTATACTATAGCTGATATAACGAACTGCTCTTATCGCAGGGAGAACGGAGTAACGTAACCAGGGTATACGTTTCTTGCTCTTCCTGCTATTTAGCATCTCAGGGAAGGGCGACGGACTTGCCTAATGGGTATACCGGTTAGTGTGAACCGAGTATACCATACATATGTTCGGATTGCAATGATAACCGTAAAATATTTGAACGAAATAAACAATAATTGTTATAAATAGACATATTTATACAAAAACTTTGTCTATTTTTAAATTAAAAAAAGATTTACAAAATCTAACTTCTCAGTTATGATTATAACTAACCAAATAAATCGATTTTTTTGTTTTTTCTTTATCCATTTTGTATTCTAATAGCATTTCTTTTGTCATTATCCTTTGAAGGATTCTTATTAACATTTCGTGTTTATAATTTTATTTCCAATTAATAAAGGAGGTTGTTTTGTGAAGATAGCATTTTGGAGCAATTCGAATGAAATATGCGGAGTTTCTGCTAATCTGGCTGCTATTAGTGTGATAAGTGCCATTCGATATTCCTATTCAATTATTACTATGGAGAACCGTTTATCCCAACATAATCTGGGAAGAGCTTATAACGGAGGGGCCTATGCCGGTGCATTGGATGAGGCCGGAACAAATTATTACGATGGAAGTGGTATCGAAGGACTCCTTCGTAAAATGTACCGTGGAGATATCCGTCCGGGAAGTCTTACAGCTTGTCTGAAAGAAATTATACATAGGCGGCTTTATTACATTCCGCAGAGCAGAGTAATACATAATGAAATATTTGATTACGAATTAAACCATTGTATCCGGCCTCTGTTTCAAATGATAGAAGAAAGCTCGGATCTATGCTTCATTGATACTGCAAGCAATCATAATTTAAGTACGCAGATTATTTTAGAAGAAGCAGAGCTGATTGTTGTTAATCTATGTCAAAAGTCCAGTATTCTTGAGGATTTCTTCCTCAACCATTCCTCCCTTATTTCAAAAGCCGTTTTTATTATCAGTAACTATGAGCATTATTCCCTGTATCCTGTAAGGCAGATAGCAAAGCTGCTTCATATCCCTGCAGAGCAAATAATTCCTATTCCCTATAATGAAAGATACAGAGCAGCTTATCAGGGGGGATATGTTTATGAGTATATATCCCGTAATTTCGGGTGTGCAAGAGATAGCTCTGATTTTATGTTTATACAGGCTGTGAAGAGAGCATCCCATCTTATCATGAAGAAAGCAGAGCCGTCGATAATCCGGGCAGAAGCCCATTCCTGCATAAGATGACTACACTGCGCTTCTTTCTGGTTATGTTTTCTGGAAGCATTCTTTATTTTATTCTGCTATATCTCCTCCGTTATTATGATCGATTATATATTAAGCCTCGTACCGGTTTTCTCAAAACGAAGCCGAGAAATATAAGAGAGGGGATTATTCTTACTTATCTGATTGTGTTATTTCTTATTATTATCCTGAGTTTTGTAATAATAAAACTGAATATAAGAGCAGCAAAATAGTGATAAGTGTGAAAGGATTTTGAAAAGTCCAAAGTCCTTGTTCTGCCGCTCCGGGGCAGAAAATTTGTTAGTGTATAGAAAAGGATTTTCACAAAATGATATGTAAAGTAATTCACTTTACAAATATGTACTACCGCCCAAATTTACGGGTGGTGGCAGAATGGGGGATTGGTTTGAAAATAAGTTACCGTTTAAGGCGCTCAACGAAGCAATATATTATTGTTTCCTTGATCTGTATTGTAATGATCGGAGGTGCAGCGGTTTTTACTGCTTGCGTAATAACAAGGCAGATTAAGGATGAATACGAGCTGCTCCTGACGAAGGCAAATCAGGAATTAAGTCTAAATCAAAGGAATGTGTATGTTGCCGCAGCAGATATTGCGGTAGGAGATACAATAACACAGGATAAGGTGGAAAAGAGAAAGGTGTTTTCCTCACAGCCTCAGAAGAATTTTATCACAAGCAAAGAAATCGGATCACTGGCCTTAATCGATATACCTGCGGATACCCAGATAATATACTCCATGGTTACGGACCCGATGATATCATCGGAGCTTCGCGAAGTAGAATACCAGGTGATCAATATCAATTCCAATATTAATAGCAACGATACGGTTGATATCCGGATTTTCTTCCAGAACGGAGAGGATTATGTGGTGCTGCCCAAGAAGGTGCTGCGCAGATATACAGAAGATATGACAAGCTGCTTTCTGTGGCTTACGGAGGAGGAAATTATCCGGATACGCAATGCGATTGTGGATGCTTATTTATATACCGGAGCATATCTTTATACCGCGAAATATATTGAGCCGAATATTCAGCAAGCATCGATTGTGACTTATACACCATCATTTGAGGCAATCGAGCTGATACGGGAAAATCCGAATATTGTGAATACGGCAACAAATGATCTGAGTGTGCTGGTAAGAAAGGCACTGGAAAACCGGCTTGCAAAAGCCTTAAAAAAAGATATTACCGAGCAGCAATGGGATATAAATAATAACTATATCTATCAACAACATGACAGTAATAAACAGGGAATGAGCGAACAAACTGAAGGACTGGGAAGCGCAATGGAAGGAATGCCGGATGAAGCATTCCCTGCCGCATCAAAAGCAAAGGAGGAAACTATGGGAGAGGGAAAAGGCAAGGGGAAGGAAGCAAACAGTATGCAGGAAGAAACTACGGAAAAGAAAGAAGTTGAAGTGATGGAAGAAGAGGAAGAGTCAACGCATGAAGCAATGCGTAAGAACAGTACGGAGAGGATATCAGACGATAAACAGGAGGAGGCAATATATCATGAGCAATTAAATTCCCCTGATCTTGGAGCAATCGACAGTTTTCAGGAGAGTGAGACAGGAGCGGAAGATTATTTTATGTCAACGGAGGGCTGAAAAATGATTTGTGTCGGATATATCGGAGAAGAAGTATATGACATTATTCTTTATATCAGCCGTACCATATCCAGGTTGAACTGCCGTGTACTGATTATTGATTTTACTGGGTCCAATGCCATGTATAAAGCCATACATCATGGAATGGGCTTGGACAGCAGCAGCGGTATCATCCATTATCGCGGCATCAGTTATATCAGAAGAGCGCCTGCACAGGAGGAATTGGAGCCTTATTCATCCGGTGTTGTCCTTGCGGTATTCGGGTACAATTATAAGGAAGGGATGTTTCCATGTAATAAGCTTATTGCGGTAATGAATACCTTTCCTCATATCGTGGATAAGATCAATTTCTGTATAAATCAATTAGATTTACTGCAGGAAAGGATGCATATCCTGATTCGAGATGTAATATCCATCGATGATGCCTTGCAGGTTAAGAAAAAGATAGAGTTCCCATATAAGGATGAGTCAGTGAATTATCTGTATTTGGAGCTTACGGATTATCTATGTGCGGTAAGATGTCAGGAGACACAGACTGTTAATTTTGAACATATTTCCTTAGAACTGAAAGACTATATTCTAAACAGTATTCACTGGATGCTCCCCAAGCTTAGTTCCAAGCGAATTAAGACGGCAATGAATTCGGCTAGAAAAGGCAGGTGAAATTGTGAGTAAACTTCTGTTTTGGTCGCCCTATCATGGGCAGGGACAGACCTGCAATCTTCATGTAATTGCATTGATCATGGGATTGCTTTATAAGAAAAGTGTTCTGATGATGCAGACCCATTTCAGAAATAATAACCTGGAAGGTCCTCTTGTCGGGTGTAATGTTGACACAGAAGGAGAGGGCGATGCTATATTTCAGGAAATCGGCCTGGATATGGCGGTTACCTACAGCAGGATGAATAAAATTAATACAAGGACACTTACCAGCTGCTGCCTAACCTTCCCGGATACTCCCATGCTCCTGCTGCCAGGAACTCAAGCTGTCTGCAAAGAGACCTTTGACCGGGATATTGCCAAAGAAGTATACAGATTGGTCCGGGAGGCGGATGAATGCGTCGACTTTGTACTGATCGATTCAAACAGCGGAAGGGACAGGCTATCCATGGAGTTAATGGAAGGAGCAGATCTGATCATTGTTAATATGACGCAACGAAAGCATGTAATTCATAAATTCTTTCATGAGTATGGAGAAAGTTTCCTAAAGTCTGCAAAGGTGTTCTATCTGTTTGGGGATTATGATGATAATTCCAGTTATAACATCAATAACTGCAGAAGGAAATACAGCAGATATCTCAACCGCAGCAATTCGGGCGTAATTCCTTATTGTACAAAATTAATGGATGCCCAAAGCGAGAGCAGTATGCTTCAATTTATGAAGCGGGGGCTGCGTACCGGACCGGAAACATATGCGCAATCGAATAGGGAGTATGGATGGCGGAGAAACCGCAGGTTGTTTCTTCCCGGTCCCAGGTATCATCCCGAGGAAACGGATTATTTCTTTCACAGATCCCGGTTATCAACAGATAAAATAATCGGTTTATTGCAGCTGCCACTAAAAAGAAAACAGGAGGACGATATGAATGAATTCCTATGAATGGATTTTAACAGTTATTTTGCTGACGGCGGCTGCATTATTTCTTTTTTACATATTTAAGGCAAGGACCGATGAGGAGAAGGAGGAACAGAACATTTACTCTCTGGAATATCTATGTGAAAAGATAAAAGAAAGCATCAATGAAATAATTAATATGGATTTGGATGTACTGAGACTGAATAAAAATGATTTGGAGAGCAGAAGGGAAGTGAAACGCTCCTTAAGAGAAGCGACCCGGGTGTGTTGCCATGGCGATATTCCTAAAAAGATGATTGTGACTGCAAGGATTAAGAAAACACTGGCGGGGCCTCTCAGGATAACAGAGGAGGAAATCAACGATATTATTCCGTTCATGAATTTTGACCTGCTGACTCCAACGGACCAATTTGAGATATTAATGTACCTGGAAAAAAGAGAGGAAAATTATGATATGCTTTGTTCCATTCTTCATAAAACCGGAATGGGGCAATTAAGGAAGGATGAGGGAGGCTATCATTACGATATTGCGGAAAATGACCTGAAGGAAGCGTTTAATAAACTTATCCAGCCTCTAAGCTATGATGACAAATTAAATATCGTAACTCAGAGAATTTATCAGGAAACCTATGGTTTATCCGTTGTTGACCTGTTAGTGATGGAGGATGAATCTGTTGACAGTATTTCAGGAGGCGTTTCAGGTCTGACACAGGAGAATTGCAGATATAAGGAAGAGGACATTTATTGCGGTGATTTTAGAAAACCGATGACATATGACAGTATTTGGGTGGTGTGTGAGGGGAAGCCAATTCATCTGAAATTTTTAACCTTTGGGTCACAAAGCGGTATCGTCCGTGTATGCAAGAATCTTTCGGAGCATGGAAGAAACGGACATTTCACATCTTCGGAGGGAGGAAGTAAAAACCATTTGGTCAATGGAAGCCGTGTGACAACCTTTCGTCCGCATAATGCATCCCAATGGGCCTTTTTTGTAAGAAAATTCGGGAGTACATCAAGCTTCGAGCTGAAGGACCTGATTACGGACCGGGGATGCCAGTATCCGATTGAATTATTGAAGTGGTGCGTTCATGGATGTGTAAATCTTATTTTTTCAGGAGATCAGAACTCGGGTAAAACCACAAACATGCGTGCCTCGGTGA
>JAEZFH010000476.1 GCA_023437885.1 Bacillota bacterium
CATAAAAATGGCTCTAAATACAGCAATGGAGCGGGATTCCGAGAATCCCACCCCAACACTTGACAAAGAGCCTAATAACTTAATCTATATTTGTTTTAAATATTTAATCCCTTCAATTCAGCTCCAAGCGATTCAGCGCGCTGAAAATAGCACGAATGGAAGCACGGGTAATATTGGAGCTTACACCGACACCGTAAGTGGTTCTACCGCTCTTCGCATCCAGCATATGGATATAGGCTGCTGCCTGTGCACTTGCTCCACCGCCCAACGCATGCTCCGTATAATCCAGAACCTTTATCTCGATACCGAGATCCTGCATCAGGCCTCTCTGCACCGCATCTATCGGTCCGTTCCCTGTTGCTGCGAAGCTTCTTTCCTCTCCGGCATTCGTATAAACAACCTCAGCATTGCTGCTGGATTCATCGCGGTCCGTAAGATCCTCAATTCTGCATCTTCTAAAATGCAAAGGTTCTTTTTTCTCAAGATAGCAAACCTTGAATTCATTCAAGATCTGATCCGGCGCAACCTCGCCCTGGGTCTCGGATAATCTCTGAATTACATCCGCAAATTCCTTATGCATGCCCTTAGGCAGCTTGAAACCGAAGTAATTCTCCATAATAAAAGCAACGCCGCCCTTACCGGACTGGCTGTTAATACGGACAATCGGTTCATACTGTCTTCCGATATCCGAAGGATCAATGGGAAGGTAGGGAACCGCCCAGTACGTACTGTCGCGCTCCTTCATTGCCTTAACCCCTTTATTGATCGCATCCTGATGGGAACCTGAAAATGCGGTAAATACCAATTTACCTGCATATGGATGTCTTTCATGCACTTTCATCTTGCACAAACGCTCATATGCTTCAATAATCTCAATAATATTATCAATCTCCAGCTCAGGATTAATTCCCTGAGAAAACATATTATAAGCTAAAGTTAAGATATCAACATTACCCGTTCTTTCACCGTTGCCGAATAGGGTACCTTCCACTCTGTCCGCACCGGCAAGAATCGCCAGTTCAGCAATTGCCACACCCGTACCACGGTCATTATGAGGATGGACACTAAGAATAATGGAATCCCGGTTATTGAAATTCCGGCTCATCCATTCAATTTGGTCTGCATACACATTCGGTGTATTCATCTCAACCGTTGCAGGAAGATTAATAATCATCTTCTTCTCCGGTGTCGGCTGCCAAATATCCTGCACCGCACTGCAAACCTCCAGGGCGTAGTCAACCTCGGTTCCGCTAAAGCTCTCGGGGGAATATTCCAGAATAATCTCACCCGGGAAATCCTTTGCATATTCCTTTACCAGCCTTGTTCCTTCCAATGCAATCTGCTTAATTTCTTCCCTGGACATGTGAAAGACCACATCCCTCTGCAAAGAAGAGGTGGAATTATAAATGTGGACGATCGCCCTCTTGACACCCTCCAGGGCTTCAAAGGTTCTTTTTAATAAATGCTCCCTGCATTGTACTAAAACCTGGATTGTAACATCCTCCGGAATCAGCCTTCGGTCAACCAACTGTCTTAAAAAATCATATTCGATCTGGGACGCGGATGGAAATCCAACCTCAATTTCTTTAAAACCAAGCTTCACCAAAAGCTGAAAAAACTCCACTTTCTCTTCCACTACCATCGGCTCAATTAACGCCTGGTTACCATCCCTTAAATCCACACTACACCAAACCGGTGCCTTTTCAATTTGCTTTCCCGGCCACTGTCTGCCTGGTAATTCCACAACGGGGTTTCTCTGATATCTCTTAAAATTCAACATAATTAAATCCTCCTGATAAGTATGATTTGGGTTACATTCAAATAATTCACTAATACCCGAGAGAACAGGAGCGTCGTGCCGAGGCACGGTCATCACCATTCCATTCATACTAACTACGGAGTCGATAAATTACGCTGTATTTTTTGATAATAAATAACTTGATATTATCTACGCGAGTCCCAACAGCATCATATCCCTTCTTTATCCTAAAAATATATAAATAGATAGGATGGTCGTCTGTAAGATGACTCATCCTATGGTTACCTTGGTTATTTATGTAGCATATCATATCTTTTAGCAGCACACCCCATTGCACAGGCACCAAATTAACGCTTTAATTTATTGAAGCCTATGGGTAGGAGACACCACTCGATAGCTAATAAAACCCCTACTTGATTATTATTTCGCTGTCTGCATGGTGTTTAGAATATATTTTCAAAAATTAGTAATAATCATGCTAAAAGGCCACTACAATCCGGCACTGCCTTCTTACTTTGATTGTAATGACCTTCATTATAACATTCTGTAATTTCAATTACAACTACTTTTTTATAAATTCATCTCCTAAACCGCATTTTATCATATTGCTTAGCACCTCCAAAGCCTGGATCTCATCGGGGCCCTCGCACAGCAATTCGATCTCATCCCCATGCTTGACACATGCCGACAATACACCCAATACGCTTTTCGCATTTACGGATTTCTCCCCCAGCCGTATGGTAACTGTAGCTTTAAAATCAATCGCCCTGTTACATAATACGCTGATTGGCCGCAGATGTAATCCGGCAGGAATATCTATCACTAATTTTGTACTAACCATGCAATACCTCCTATCATTAGGTATATCCAAGATATCGCTTCCGATTCTTTGGCAGGAAGTTCTGATCATCGCCATCCTAAAAAAGAAGCGGAAGTTATATCTTGATCATTCCTTGGGAATATCCAAGCTTCTTGATCATTCCTTAATCATTGCTGTCATTATTTGATATATTTATACTTACATCCGGGCTGTCTGCAATTTGTAAGTAGGCTCCCATGTCTGCCTTTATTCTAACAGTATAAGTCCCAAGTGTATAATCCTTCATATCAATATATGGCTTTAATGAGTTCCTGGTAATGCTTTTCAGTTCATTGGAAGGCCCTATCACTTTCAGATTCAGAGCTCCCGTCGTCACGAAGCTAGATTGCAGACCCGGGGAAAGATTCCGTATCTCGATATCTCCCGGCCAAATGGTGATTTCTTTCGTATCCGCTTTTTCAATGGTAATATTAATTACTGCGTTATTATCATCACCTACCAGCAAAAGTCCCTCTCCCAGCTCTTCCTGAAGATTTACTTCCTTTTGAATACTCTCCTTCGCACCACTGATATCTTCGTCAATGACCAATTCCTTAATATCCCTTAGGAGCTCATCCGCACCTGCGATTTCAATACTCTTCGGTTCATAATCCACACTGGAAACCACATATCCATAAGCCGGATCACCGATCGCATTAATTCTGAGATCAATCTCCTTGGTCTCATATATCTTTATATTAATTGAAACATAGCTTTGGCTGAAGGTCAGATTCTTTCCTCCTACTTCCTCTCCTTCTTCATCATAAGCTTTCAACTTCTCATAGCTGCTGAAGGCTTCCGAGGAACCGGCAACATTCACTTCGGCTACAATTTCCTTGATCCGTTCTATTTTACTCTTCGGCCCTGATACGGTAATAATGGTACTGGCCGTCTTTTCTCCGACATAGAAGCCCTCCGCAGGTTCTCCCTTGGACACGACCGTGACCTTGAAGTTCTTGCTGATCAGCTCCTCCCGATTGATTTTCATCACCTGGTACAGCCCCTCTGTTACCG
>JAEZFH010000504.1 GCA_023437885.1 Bacillota bacterium
ACGTCAAACATATTGGCATCACGCATACCTTCGGCTACTACCAACGGACCGGCAACCTTTTTTATTGTGCCTTTACTCATAAAAACCTCCATACTGCAATATCCATTGCTTCAGTAATTATAGTTAATTATTAAATATAATATCAGAACCTACTGCCCGCTCCACTGATTTTTTAACATTTCGCATACCTGCTCCGGTATTGCCTGATATGCCGGGAATTGGTATAATCGCCGGCAAATAATCATTAATATAGCGATCGATTTCCTCCTCCAGCTCCGCCTGCAGACGTTCTGTGATATAGATCACTCCGTACTGTCCTTCCGCCAGCGTCTTGAACACTTTCGCTGCTTCCTCCCGGTCCGTCACCGGGAAAGTATCCAGACCAAGGGCGGCAAAGCCGTAAATGCTGTCACGATCTCCCAGCACTGCTATTTTATACATACATTTCCCTCAATCTTTCCCGGATAGAGAGGTCCGGTATAGAATTTCTCTTACCCGATAAAACTATTCTCATGGTTTTTATTTCGTTCTCTCTCGCAAGAATATATGCCGCTAAGGGTGATAGTGTAAAAGAATTGTACTTTTGGGACTGTATATGCGATATGATCAGATTATCACACCAGCACTCGAAGGCCGACGGTGATTTTTTGAGTGCCTGTACAGCATCAGCATATACGGTTAAGGCAAGATATTCGTAAATCGCATCCTCCCCATCCAATACGGCCTGTATCAGTAATTGGATATCAAGGCTATCACAGGATACAAGTGCACGTTCCAAAAATAATTTATCCTTTCCAGTTCTGCTGCTGCGAATGGCAATATTAATGTCTGCTGCGGCAATCAACAATTCTACATACTCCGCCAACACCTCAACACCGGATTCTCTGCCCTTCTTATAGGTCGTCTCAAGAGCCGCCTTATCAATAATAATATCGCATAATTGGCTGTCACCCGTATGAAGCTGTACATAATAAGCCTCCTCAGCGCATTCCTTCATGAAATCAGGAAGCAGTGAAAAACTATGCTCCTCAACCGTGCTTAAAATCAATTTCGGCTTAACGGTACCCTGGGATACAAAAATATCCTCTCTGGCAGCATTCATGTATACCTGTTTTATGGCAGCCTTCAGATTATGAAAATCATTAATATATAGGAAGGTATCAAAATCCGACATATCCTCCACCAATTCTTCCATCAGCTCCCAGGTTTTCTCCCGTTCCGCTGATAAAAGCTGCTCGGCAGTCTCATCACCGTTTTTCCCCCAGCCCTTTTCTGCCAGAAGGCGCAGACACTCCGCTTCACTCTTACAGCTCATAATCTGCTCAACATCTGATTTGCTGAGCAGTGAAAGCTCTTTCGAGCGGATACGGGCAACTGCGTAGGTGTATTGCTTATCAATCATGTCATCACCTCTCCCGATCGTTATTCGAATAAAATGGCATTTACTTTATCAGAGAACTCTTCCCTGGCAGAACTAAACAATGCGTCAAAGGAACAATTTTCTTCGATATCACCGTATTTCAGAATAAATCCGCTTTCTACCGGAGCTGCTCCTTCCGATATTAATAGAACTGCATTTGGCTTACCTGACAATGCTCCGGCAATTCTTTCGTTCAGACCGGCCGGTAATCTTCTCTTATCCGCCTGCGAGAAAATGATTTCTCCCGCTTTATTATGGGCATATTTTTTAACCATTTTAAGAATAATTTCAATATAATCGGAGTCCGATATTTGGGCCAACGAATTTCTGGCTTCAATGATAACATTACTGATGATCTGCTGCTTCGCATCCAGAATTTTTTTCTTTTCCTGCAATGCCGCCGCAGACTCCGCACGGCTTAATGCTGCTTTTACATCCGCATCGGATTTCTGGGTAATCTCAGTGCATTTCCTATCTGCTTCCAGCTTTGCCGCCTGTAATTTCTCATCCGCTTCCTTCTTCGCTTTGCCGATGATTGCCTCTGCCTGCGTCAACGCATCCCCTTCGATCACCTTCAGTATTTTCTCTAATCCAGTCATAGCTAACTCTCCTAACTGCTAAAATTATAAACCGGCAACTCCAAAGATTGCTAAGATAGAAATAAGTAATGCCAAGATCGCATAAGTCTCAACCATCGCAGGGAAAATCATCGCTTTACCGAATTGCTCCGGCTTCTTTGCTACAATACCGATACTGCTTACAGAAGCTTTGGCCTGTGCCACTGCTGAAAAATAGCCCACAAAGGCCATCGGCAGACATGCAGCAAAATACAGTAAGCCCTTCCAGAGCTCAATATCGCTGCTGCCGCCCAGTACACCGATCTGAGACAGAGTAACGAAAGCAATCAAAAGTCCGTATATTCCCTGAGTACCGGGGAGAAGCTGAAGGATAAGAACTTTACCGAATTTACCCGGGTCTTCCGTTACAACTCCTGCGGCAGCCTGTCCGGCCAAGCCAACCCCTTTTGCAGAACCCATACCAGCCATCAGTGCCGCCATTACCGCGCCTAACACAGCAAATACAATTCCTAAGCTATTAACATCAATTTTCATTTTTCATCTTCTCCTTAATTTTGTAATATTTTGTTTTCATTTTAAAAGGATTGAAGGTCCGTCCGCCGCCTTCGTAGAATTTTCCGAAGAATTCAACATATTGCAGACGATTGGTATGAACATAAGCACCAAGGGCATTAATTGCCAGATTCAGTGCATGGCCGCCGACCACAATAACGATAAAAATAACCGGACCGACTATTCCTTTTCCTGCCATTGCCGCCATTTTATTGATAACCATTCCGATTACACCCGTAGCCAGACCCAGTGCCAATAATCTGGAATAGGACAATACATCGCTTAAGTATCCGGAGATACCATAAAAAGCATATAATCCTTTTAAGAAGCGTTTAAAGGGATTGCGTGATTCGCGTCCGTTGGTAAGAATAATACCAATCGAGGATGCTACGGCAAGAATTGCAGCCGTATTAGCAATTACTTCCGGTATGCTCAAGCTTACACCCAGCAAGTTCGTAATCATAGGCATTGATAACAGCAGGATGACACAGCTGACCAGAAGCACAAGCCAAAATACAACATCATAAATCACAGCTTTATAATCTTTTTTCTTTAATAACTGGTATAATTTAATAACCAAACCGGTGAGCAGATGGATAATACCCAATGCCATGGAGAACGTAAGCATTCTCATGGGCTGGTTCATAGGTAAGAACCACAGGGGGGGAATTGTAATCTTATGACCGAAATAGGTCTCAGATACAACGTCCACAATATCACCAAAATAACTGCCGAACATAATGCCCCAGAATACGGTGGAAATACCGCAAAACAAATACATACGAAGCGTATTTTTCATGGAGGCTTCCATTTTGTTACCATATTTCAGCAGTCCGATGGCACACGCAGCTGCAATCAGAAAGCCGTAGCCCGCATCCGACAGCATAATTCCAAAAAGCATATAATAGAATAATGACATCATTGTCGTCGGATCGATCTCGCCCTTACCGGGCGGGCTATAGGAGGCAACAATCCCTTCCAGCGGTCTGGAAAAAGCATTGTTCTTCAGCAGAACCGGAACCTCCTCATCCTCGGAGGGCTCTTCCACTTCAATCGAAACCTCATATCTGCGGTTAAGCTCCTCCATCAGGTTCTTAACCTCGTTCTCAGGGATATAACCCGTAATCACAAATACATTCCTCGACTGCACCAGCTTACCGATCACAGCATACTTTTCCTCCCGCATGGTGTCATAATCCAGCAGGAAGCAAAGCTCCTCCTTATGAGACAGATTTGACCTGATCTCCTGCTCAGCCTGTGCAACGGCCTCCTTTGCAGCGAAAATTTCTGCTTCCAGCTTCTGAAGCTGCTTTGCGGGAGCCAGCTCGGGTGCAATACCGGGATAGGCAAATTCCAATCCTCTCAAGACCTCAAAAACCTTCTCCGCCATATTCTTCTGACAGAGAACAAAAATACAGGTCTGCTCTTTGGACGAACTGATGATCTCAGCATTCAGCGGCATATAATCCGCCAGCTTTTCATAAATCATTTCCAGTGTCCATTCTTTTGGCAAGGTTCCGATAAAGCTTTTCGTATATTTTGTTCCGGGGAAGTTTAGAGGAATATCCAGCGTAATCCAAGGGGTCAGGATTTCCCTCTGAGTCTCCAATTTTAGTATTTCTGCTTTGTATTCAGCGATTTCTTTAGACAGAGCAATCATTCTTCCGGCAATTCTTACCGTAGCATGGTATTTTTCCTTAAACGCATCATATTCCTCTGTCGTCGCTTCCCTTCGCCCCTTCAGAGCTGACAACATGGATGCCTTACTCTCACAGTAATGGTCCAGAATATCAATCGCTTCCTTTGCTGAAGCGATACTCTTATTCAAGCTGCCCTTCATTGCTGCGCTGTCGTACTTTTGAAACACAACGTCTTCCGTCAGGGTATCATTGACTTCGATAACACCGCGGCGCTGTAATAATTCAAGAATAGCTTTTCTGTCTTTTTTTAGTGCACAAATCAGAATTCGCTGCATATGCAGCACTGCCATATAAGAACACCTCCTTTTCTAGTATTTTTAAATCATGATGCCAGTCAAATGAGGCTGGAGATAATATAGTCAATTGCCGCCTGTTCCTTACCGTGTACCATTTCCTTTAACAAAAATACTTCCTGATCAGCCTTAACCTTTGCCACTTCCAGCAAATCAGCGCTCTTTTTTTCCGCTTCCTTTCTTTTTACCTCCGACATCTGCAAGGCTTCCTTAACCTTACTTTCAACAAATAACCTTGCTTCCCTATGCGCTTCGGACAGAATGCTCTCTGCTTTTTGAACCGCTTCCTTCTCCTTTTGCGCGGCATTCAGCTCTGCTTGGCGAACAGCCTGTACCGTATCCTGTGCCATTTACTCACCTCCGGAATCAATTTTTGGATAACAAAACAATTATAACCTATAAAACCATATTATTCAACACAATATCACCTGGCACACACTATTTTTTGTATATATTGACTATATTTTCACAATATTTTTCATTATATATTCTATAATAAGAATTCGACTTTATGACTCGAATTATGCTTCCCTCTGCATTATAATTTATCCTTATGAATTTATTTCATGCCGGTACGGCCGTAACAAAAAAACATTTCATTTCCGATATTCTCCCCTCGGAAATGAAATGTTTTGATATAACTCAATACTCCCTCCAACTAAAAACCTTTTACTGCTTCATTCCATGCCGGACTATCTCCCCATCCTCCGCGCATGATGCTTTCTCTTCCTTAATAATGTGCTTTGTAATTTTATTGATATTATACTCCCTGGTCTCGTTCTCCTTTACTAATTTTTATTTTTCTCCCCAGGACTGCTCTTCGTCCGTGGACTGCCTACTGATTGCCCAGGCAGCACCTTTCCTTCCACAACCACTCTTTCAATAATTGCCGCTTTGGGATTCTCAATCAGGGCAATTAATTTTTCCGCCGCACTTCTCCCCAAGGCTTTGGTATCCTGTTGCAGGGTGGCTATCTTCGGGTCCAATACCTGTGACAGTAAAATTCCGTCATATCCTGCGATTGAGATATCCTCCGGAATTCTCAGTCCCTGTTCCTTAATTGCATTCATTCCGCCGATGCAGGAAAAATCATCCGGGAATATAATACAGGTAGGACGATCCTTCAGCTCCAAAAGCTCCCTGGTCAACCTGGCGGTTGTATCCGGATCATGATAGACACCGCTTTTCACGTAATCATCGGAAACATCAACTCCCAGCTCACCCAGGGTCTTGTAGAAGCTCCCCACCCGGTTCTGGGTAACAGAGGAATCTGCTCCGTGAATATACGCAATTTTACGATGCCCCTTCTCATAAATAT
>JAEZFH010000514.1 GCA_023437885.1 Bacillota bacterium
TCATAATGGAGGCAATCGTTCTTCTGAGCATGATGGAATTCATAGCTTTTTTGTTGGCAAGAATGCTAGAGTTACATATGTAGAGAAGCACTATGGAGCAGGAGACGGTAACGGGGAACGTATCATGAATCCGACTACCATTGTTGAGATTGAAGATGGCGGATATATGGAGATGGATACTGTTCAGATCAAAGGAATTGATTCTACCAATAGAGTAACAAAAGCAACACTAAAAGATAATGCTTCTTTAGTTATTAAAGAAAAGATCCTGACGCATGGAAAGCAGATTGCGGAAACTAACTTTGAAGTGAACTTAAATGGAGAGAATTCCAGTGCAAATGTTATTTCCAGATCAGTGGCTAAGGACTCCTCTCATCAGCTGTTTTTATCAAAGATTAATGGAAACAACAAATGTGCCGGACATACGGAGTGTGATGCGATTATCATGGATTCTGCCAGTGTTAGCGCAATTCCCGAGATTACTGCAAATAATATTGACGCAAGTCTCATTCATGAAGCAGCTATCGGCAAAATTGCCGGTGAGCAGATCATTAAGCTGATGACATTGGGATTAACGGAAGAAGAGGCAGAAGCTCAGATTGTAAATGGATTTTTAAAGTAAATAATTATGTTATAATCGAAAACCTCCATACTGATTATGCAACATTATTCAGCAGGAGGTTTTATTTATTATTAGTATGTGTCATAAATAATAATAACTAGATATTCTATGTCTAGATCTTAATGCTGGCAGCCATGCTCAAGCTCATGACAAGAGTCACCGGAATCGGTAACTGACCCTGCAAGCCATGCAAGGGCTACTTCCTTGACATTTCCAGAACATCCTCGTACTACGTCAATACCCGCACTGTTCAGTACGTTAACGGCTCCGTCACCCATATTTCCGGCAAGCATCAGCTCGACACCCATTTCCGCGAGAATTACTGCTATGTTTGATTTACATCCACAACCAGCAGGAGAAGCAACCACTTCCTGTGATAGGATATTCTTGTCATCTGTCGTAAAAACAGTGAAATATTCACAGTGACCGAAATGACTGTCAATTTGGTCCTGACGTGATGGTAAAGCAATTTTCATATAAAGCACTCCTTTTTATCAATAGTAAGGCATAATTATAGTAAGCTATAGTTAATATATACCCATTGGATAATATAATAGAACTATAATTGGCATATGTCAATAATCAAAATCTTAAACTAATTTATTTCTTTCGCCCTTTCGTATAGTTTTTCTACTTCATTTTTTGATACCATTTTTGAAATGATAAAAGCGATAATAATAATGCCGGGAATATCGATCAGTAATCTTGCAATGGCGAACCTGCTTCCCAGTGCAGCCATTTCAAAAAGAAACATAGGGATTTTTGTGGTTGACCATGCTCCTATGAAAATCAGGATGTTCATGAATTTTACACCTTTTTTCATGAATACGGCAGCGACCGGAAAAGCTCCGTAAAGTGGACCCGCAGCAGCAGAGCCTATGAAGATAGCTAATAAGACTCCTTTTAAACCGGAACCTTCACCCATATATTTTACCATGGTCTCTCTTGGTACCCAGACGTCAAGAAGGCCAAGAAGTATAAAAATAGGAGGAATGACAAGCAACATTTCTTTTACTGAATTTGCAGTAATGCTAAGAGCTTTCCAGCCCAGCTGCTGGTTAAATAGTGTAAGTACAATCATAGCAATAAATACAATTATAAAAACGCGGTATCTTTTTAACCATTTTTTCATTTACATCACCACCATTCCGATTAATAAAGCGACAATAAAGGAAAAGAAGAACGCTAATACATTTCGCAGAACAGAAATTTTCTTTCCAAAATACTTGATTTCAACAGGCATTGTTATTATACCGACCATCATTAGAGTGGAAACAAACGCGGCAATCTGCATATATCCCGCACCATTTTCCAAAAGAATTGCGGCAGTTGGAAATGCTACAAAGCCGGGAATTAGTGTTACCGAACCGATGATAGCAGCAAGGATAACCCCAAACCACCCAGATTCAGATCCGATTATTTTTGAAATAGTTTCAGGATTCAGAACTGCAAGCAAAAAACCTACCAGTAGTATTACCACAAGAAACTCAGGCAGGATATTTTCAAATGCTTTCCATGCCTTTTTTAGTGCCATTTTTGTCTTCTTTTTATCTTTGATAAAGGAAAGAATTAACAGAATAATGGCAAGTCCATAGAAAATGTAGGAATCCATAGGATAGCCTCCTTATTTTTTTAGTAAAGCATCTGATACTGTTGCAATTGGACATATGGTACACCAAGTTCTTGGCTTATATATCAGTGCTAATAGTAATCCGAGGAATGTTGTTGTCATCATCATCGAATAAAAACGATATGATAAATGAGTTAGCCAAGGAACCAAATCCATTATATCAAATAATTGCGGTATTTTAAATGGCAGAGGAATTAATATTAGAAATCTTAAATACTCCATTGCGGGTCTCATACCTCTTGCTACACCTAGAGTAGACATGATGATAAATAACAGGCTTAGTCCAAAATAAGCCAGCATAATCCATTTCATATTGCCCTTAATAAAGAATCGGGGAGTTTTTCGTGAAGCCCACTTTTTTGATTTTCCGCAGGTAGTATATAAACTTGCTCTAGGGCAGTATGACTGGCACCAGGTTTTCTTACGGTCTTTTAACAGCAGAATGATTGGTAAAGTCATGCAAATCATTCCTAATAAAGAGAAATGTATATTAACAAAGCCAAGTACAAAGAAAGTAATTGTAAATAAAAATAAAAGTTTATGATTTCGCATATTCACCTCAAATATAATTTAGTTAAATGAACTAGTTAGCATTAATCCAATCAAGGCTCCATATATAGTGGAACTATATCGGTTTGATGTAATAGGGCAGGAACCGGTTGGACAACCCACTTTTTTATAGTAAATAAAACCTAGTATTCCACCTATTATGGCTCCAATAATCATTCTTAAAATCATGGTTTTACCTCCTCCGCATATGTCTATGCACTCTTTCTGTTGTTTTGGCTTCTAAGATATTTAATAACTTCTGTACCTGCTTTAGCTCCTTCATAGACAGCTTTCGATATTTGCAGCAATCCACCGGTACAATCTCCGGCAGCAAATAAGCCGGGAACATTGGTAGCCATATTTTCATCTGTCAAAATCCTGTTATTTTCGGTAGATGCACCTAGCTTTTTTGCCAGATCCGTACTTCCGGCAACCCCGATAGCAACGAATAGTCCAGAAATTGCTAATGAACTGCCATCATGGAAGACAACAGAATCTATCACATCGTTACCGTTCAGAGAGTCAATGATGCTTGTATTTACTCTTATATTATCTGGAATCGTTGTGCTTGGCTGTTTTCCATTTGTAAGAAGGGTAACGGAATTAGATGTGGGCAATAGTTCAAGTGCTTCATGAAGTGCATACTCACCATCACCAAGAACAGCGACATCTTTGCCACGATAAAAGAATGCATCACATACTGCACAATAACTTACACCATGGCCTTCAAATTCTTTCAATCTTTTTATTTTTGGCGTTGAACGGGAAGTCCCAGTAGCAATTATAACACTGTCAGCATAGTATTCATTTTCTTTGGTAGTTACAACAAATTTATCAAAATATGAAATACCAAGAACTTCATCTGAAATGATTTTAGCGCCTAGTCGTTTGGCACCTTCAATTCCATCCTTAATTAAATCTTTGCCGGATATCGGCTGACTAAATCCATAGTAATTTTCGATTTCAGAAGCTTTTCCTAAAGCACCATGGTCTTTTCCTATAATAATTGTATCAATACCAGCTCTGGTAGTATATAAAGCTGTAGAAATACCAGCTGGTCCATTTCCTATAATAACTACATTTGACATTGTAATACCGCCTTTCTGTTTTCTTGGATAATGACTCTGGGGAGATTATAACAATTGTACACAGCCAGTTCTGTGACGTAATCACATGGAATTTGGTTTTGCTTTACATTAATTCATGATACAATGTCGATAGACATTATATCATTGCCGAACGAAATGAGTGCACATAACTGGCACAATGTGCCAATATCATGTGTTTTATACATGATATAATGAAAACGTAGTGAGCATACTGCAAGCTTGCTAGCAATGTATTTACAATACATACAGAGGAGGATAAGCATGGATAAGAAATTAATTCTGGTAGTTGATGATGAACAGGGAATCCGGGATATCATAAAAGAATATCTGGTACCGGAGGATTTTGAAGTAATTGAAGCAGTCGATGGAGTGGATGCGCTCAACAAATTTAAAAATCATAACATAGCATTTGTAATATTAGATGTGATGCTTCCGAAGATGGATGGCTGGAAAGTGTGTAGAGAAATACGATCCTCATCGCGTGTACCGATTATTATGCTTACGGCAAGAGGAGAAGAATACGACAAATTGTTTGGGTTTGAACTGGGAGTCGATGATTATATTGTTAAGCCTTTCAGCCCTAAAGAATTACTTGCAAGGATAAAGGCGATCTTATTAAGAAGCAATTTACCATTAGAGGAGGCGATTAAGGCTAACCGAATACAGCTGGCGGATCTTTTAATTGATTTTGATGCCAGAAATGTTTATTTACAGCAGAAGCTGATAAGTATGACACCAAAAGAGTATGACTTACTAACCTTTTTTGTAAACCATCAGGGAAAAGTATTCTCAAGAGAGCAGCTGCTAAATCTTGTTTGGGGATATGAGTTCCTTGGAGATGTTAGGACTGTTGATACCCATGTGAAGATGCTTCGTGAAAGTCTTGGAAAATATAGAAAATGGATTGTGACAGCCTGGGGAATCGGATATAAATTTGAAGCGGAGGAAGGCCGATGAGAAAAATACGGACAAAGCTCTGGCTTGGAATGATGATATTGGTTGGTATTATTACTATACTATTATGGTTGTTTCAAATTGTATTTTTAGGGAAGTTTTATTCTGCTCTTGAACTGAGGGAAGTAACTAATCGTTCCAATAGGATTGTAAAAGATATTGAGCTGTTGGACGACATAGTTCAGATAAGTAATTCGCCTATTATAACAGAGGCAATGGATAAACTGATCAATGAAAAACAATTGTCCGTCGAGGTGATAGATAAGAATTATAATAACATCTATGAAGGAGCTTATGGTTACAACACGAATATACCCGGAGCTATGAAAGAAGTAGTTGCAGAAGCTGCTGATAATGCATTAAAGGGTATCGAATTTAAGCAGGAAGTGACGCATCCTAAATTTGGATATCAGTTTATGATAATAGGGTTGCCGATCCATCAGGGCAATATTGTGGAAGGTGTTATGTTAATATCTTTACCTATGGCTTCTATAGAGGATACGCAGGAAATATTGCAGAAACAGTTAATCATCATTACAGGTATCTTACTCATGGTTTCTGCAGTTATTTCGTTTCTGCTTTCCAAGAACTTCGCAGATCCGATTTCAAAAATCAGCAGGTTAGCAGAAAGTTATACTTCCGGTCACTATTCAGCGCGGATTCCTGCTACAGGAACTGATGAGATTGGTCAGCTTTCCATGAGAATGAATGATATGGGAGAAGCCTTAGAACGAAATGATTTATTGCAAAAGGAGTTAGTAGCAAATGTATCGCATGAATTAAGAACACCATTAACATTGATTCGTGGGTATGCAGAGACTTTGCGTGATGTCACTGGAGATAATCCTGTAAAAAGAGAAAAGCAGCTTGGAGTAATCATAGAAGAAACGGAACGTCTTGGTCGGATTGTAGAAGATATTCTTAATTTGTCCCAGCTGCAATCAGGAGCGGTTAGCTTCGAACCTGAGGCGTTTTCTTTGAACGAAATGCTTTCCGACATAAAAGAGCGTTATGAATTACAGCAGGAACCAAGAAGTTTTCAGATTACCGGAGCATCTGACCTGCAGATCTATTGCGATAAAAAGAGGATAGAACAGGTGTTTTATAATCTGATCAATAATGCATTGCGCCATACAAAAGAAGAGGAACCTATTGAAGTTAGACTAACTCAGGATGCAGGGAACGTAAGAGTTGAAGTAATTGATCATGGAGAAGGAATTGCCAAAGAAGATTTAGATCACATATTTGAACGATATTATAAAGGAAAACGGTCAGACGGGAAAAAAAGTAGTGGAACGGGTCTGGGACTCGCTATTGTAAAAAGCATTTTGGAAATGCATCAGGTATCTTATGGCGTAGAAAGTGAACTAGGTCAAGGGACTACTTTTTGGTTTGAATTAAACAAGGATAAATCTCATACTTCTTTCTGACTTCTATCATACTTCTATCATAGATTTTTACTATGATAAAGATGTAGAAAAGAACAGCAGATGAAATGATCATCTGCATCACGAATAAGAAAAGGAGATGTTTTTAATGAGAAAACAAATCATAAAAAAGGCAGGTAGTATGTTAATTGCAGGTTTATTAGTAACAGGAATAGCAACAGGAGCAACTGCTTATGCAGCAACCTCAGATACCGGAGCTGCAGGTGCAGCTAACGATTCGGAGTATACCTTAGAAGAGATGCTTGTCTATGCAATAGAAGATGAGTATCTGGCACAGGCAGAATATGATGCAATCATGGATACCTATGGAACACAAAAGCCGTTTTCTAACATTATTAAAGCAGAAGCAACCCATATTAGTTTACTTGAACCACTTTTTGAGGAATATAATACCGTAATTCCAGTAAAGGACTGGGAAAGCCTTGTAACAGTTCCAGAATCTATTGAAGCAGCATATACAATTGGAGTGGATGCAGAAGAAAAGAATATTGCAATGTATGAGAGCTTCTTAAAAGAAAATCTACCGGAAGATGTAAGAGATGTATTTGAGAAACTTATGAATGCTTCTGAAAAACACTTAACTGCTTTTCAAAGACAGGTAGATGGAAATGAAAGTGGAATCAGTGGTGGTAATGGTAGAGGTAAAAATGGACAGAATGGAAAAAACGATAATGCTGTTGGTGGAAATGGAAAAGGAAATAGAAGCACTTCACAAGGAAGCTGTATTTTACAGTAATCGTAGATAACGTATAAAAATGGTTTATTCATAACATAACCTAAGATGAAAATCCTGCAATGTAGAGTTTAGTAATTGAAAACTCATATTGCAGGATTTTTATGTCTTGTAGTAATACTCAATACTTATTTCAAAGTGTATTTAAATTCCATAGGTGTTGCACAAGCAGTACTATACATAAATAGTATTTCAGCAGATATTGTCTTGTTAATCCATGTTGATTATTGATTTCATGGGTTTATCTAAAAAAATTGATAAATAAGAATAAAAATAAACATATATCTGGGATTTTATTCCTAATTTATTTGCGAGAAATTGACATATGCCCATAATTGTTTTAAAATAACATTGTGAGCATAAGCTCAAAATACAACATTTATATAATCTGATATAGGGCAAACCTGTCTAAAGACTGGGACGCAAAGCCAAAGGGTCTAAAGTGTAAATATGCACCATGACAGCCTGGTTGCTGAAGTGATCTTTCAAAACCTGCCCTTTTTAGAGCAGGTTTTTGCTTTCTGAAATATAAGGAATATAACTTATTATACAAACAATTATTCTTTGTTTTGTAATAATGCATTTACTGTTGCTGTGACAATATTTAATTCACGCTCATTGCAAAGATATAATAATCTTATAAGTTGCTCAATTTTTGTATTCGTTTTTTGACATTCAGGATAAAAGATATTATCCGAAGTTATACCTAACTCTCTAATAAGCTTAAAAAGGATATCATAACTTGGTTTCTTGCTTTCATTCTCTATAGACATGAGATATCGAGGTGTTATGTTTATAATCTCCGCTAGTTGTTCCCGCGTAAGTCCTCTGTCTTTTCGAGCAGATTTAAGAATACTTCCAAGAATATCTATGTTATTAAGTTCCATCAGTTCACCTCCAAGAACAGTTTACAGTTCCGGTTTGATTGGTGAAACGATACAACAGAACTTGGGAATAGGAAGTAATAGAGCATGTTACAATCAAGGTTATGTATTCAGTTAGTATAAATAATTTGTATAAGGATAAGGCGGTACCCATCTAAAAAAAACGTGAGTTTGGTGGGATTTTTTTTCATGCCTTGCAACGAAACCTTCCAAGCTTAGCATTGGAGGGCTTTTATTTTATGCGAAATTTTACTAATGATTTACTAACATTTGTGCTTAACGTTTAGGCTTATGAAATTAGACATAATATCAAGCACTTTTATTATTACTAAACGGTTAAAAAAAGCTTGTACTTTTCTAGGGAGGAGTACGGTTACCAAGTAGAACAGTTAGAACTTATAAATTGGATATGTAGAAACCTAAAAATGGAAATAGCTCTTATGAGAATTAATCATATGGGCTTTTTTTGCTGTTTAAATCGGAACTTCTGTAATTGCCGTTCACCACCGCTTTTCCTTCATTAATTGATTTCAATTATCAAAATGGAGGATAAGCATATGTTAGATTTTAGAAAAAGAATAAATTACCGAAAAAGGTATCCAGAATTAAGTGATGAAATAATAGAAGTAATGCAAAAAAGTGACCGTAAAATGGAATATCAGGAATATGACCTAAAAAAAGAGGCATGCAGGATAGATTACATTAATAGAAAAGTTACATATATACCTAGCAGAGAGGATTCGTATGAAAGGCTTCTTGAGGAGAATAAACAATTTTCCGACAATACTGAAGGCATTGAGGACATAGTTGTGAAAACTATTATGATTGAGAAAATGTTGGACTGCCTTAAGCAGCTGTCACCGGAAGAACAGGAGATGATTACTGAACTATTTTTTTGTGGAAAGAGCGAACGCCAGTTATCGGAGCAAACGGGTGTTCACTATATGACGATCCATGACAGAAAGATAAGAATTCTCCATAAACTAAGAAAGCTTATGGAAAAATAGAATTTTTAGTACATGCACTTGTTGAAGATTATTAAATATTGTTGGAAACAAAAATCTCTGAAAATTAATATTTTATTCCGTGCAACCCCCTCACTGAACGTGGAAGTAAGTGAGGGGGTTATTCTATTCCCTTTTTTGCTCCTTGAGAATTTCATATCCGACAACATAAATACATGATCAATCCGGCCGTGATGAGCGGCAGCGACATTGACGGGTACGCCAAGACTACCTGCGGATGGGTATTGCGGCATATATGCCGCCATAGACATCTGTAAAACCGATAGCATCGAAGGCGATGAGCGGTAAAGTCCGGTCATAAAACAGTCTATGGTGGACTGTTTCGCAAGGAAACGGATAGTGATAATGCTACTTCCGCCCAGCCACAGACATCGCAATGGGGGCGGCTCGCAGAGATCCTGGGAGAGGTGAAATTCCTATGAGGCTTTCTGACCACAAGCCGTTTATGTTACCGCCCTAGCTTCGGGAAGCAGTGCCGAATAGAAGCAATAAAATGAAGGAATGACAAGATGGTTTGATCTTAGAAACTACGCAGCAGTACAAATATGTACTGCTGCGTCCTTGTAAGATTAAACAATTAAATTAAACAAGGAGGTTACATCAGTGAATAAAGAGTCGTTAAGCGAATTGTTAGAAAAAGATTTGGTCATCGGTTATGTGAATAGTTATGACGGAGAATGTCAAGTCTTTTATTTCGAGAAGACTCCGGTAAACGTTGCAAATTTTATTTTGCTGCATAAGGAGCATGTCGACTATATGATATTGACAGATCTGGCAGACAGGCTCATTTTGAACACCTTTGGTGAATTTATCAACCGCTGCCCTGATCAGGAGATTTTGCAGGAAGTTCTGAAGGAACTGGTACCCATACAAATGGGGGAAAAAGAGCAAACTGAAATTGTAACAGCTACTGAGGATGAATTTCAGAAGCTTTTGTATGAAGAAGATCAGAGAGTGACGGAAGCGGAGCTACGGATGTTATAACTCTGCCTATTTGTAAACTCTCAAGATACAGGAAGCGGTAGGGAGATGAACCGTTCCGGTTTTCAGGACTCTTTACAGCCTGCGGATGAAAGAAAAACAGATAACCTGTTAGTGAAAAGGCTTGATCGGAACAGCACAGATAACTTGAAAACAATAGAGCTTCTGCAGAATCAGCAGTTGGGCATCCTGGTTAATTCGCCGTCAAAGGAGAAATCCTGCTTGGGACAACTGCTCTCGAACCTATTTTTACGCTAGAAAGGAGGAGGTGGTATGTCAAAAACTCAGGAAGCTAATGAGGTGCAGTATAAAATTGCTATAAAACTGTTAAATATCATGCTTCGAAATGAGATAATCTGCCTCGATGAATATAAGAAAATCGATGACTTAAACCGACAAACCTTCACGCCGGAACTTTCTCAGGTATATGCGAAATAACACTAGCTTTCCTGAAAATGGTGTGGTAATGTGTGTTGCTAACAGGAGGAAACACAAAAGAAAGGAGAGAATTACATGGCAAAAAATATTACAATTATTAATCCTGTTAAGCAGCAGGTCACACTGCAATTACAACCTAAAAAGCGAGTTTGCGCCTACTGCAGAGTCAGTACCGATTCCCGCGAGCAGCACAATTCCTTCTCTGTACAGATGGAATATTACAAAACATTCATCGAGAAGCAGGAAGATTGGGCGTTTGCCGGAATTTATGCCGATGAAGCGCGAAGCGGAACAAAGCTGCAAAAGAGAGATGACTTTCTACGGATGATGAAGGACTGCGAGGACGGGCGGATAAACATGGTCATTACAAAATCCGTAACCCGGTTTGCTAGAAACACCGTGGATAGCATACAGGCGATCCGCAGATTGAAGGAGCTTGGAATTGCAGTTTATTTCGAAAAAGAACACATCAACAGCTTGTCGGAAAAAAGCGAGCAGATGCTAACCATCCTGAGTTCACTGGCACAGGGTGAAGCAGAGAGCAATTCCACCAATAACAGGTGGGCGGCAGTAAAACGCTTTCAGGACGGCACATTTATTTTAAGCTGCCCAGCCTATGGTTATACCAAAGATGTGAATGGCGATCTTATTATTCAGGAGGAAGAGGCTACTGTAGTACGCAGGATTTTCAGAGATTACCTGAATGGGAAAGGAACCTATGTGATTGCAAAGGAGCTGACCGAGGAGCACTTTCCTACCATCCGTACCGCTGATAAGTGGAATGACGGAGTAATCAAGGAAATTCTTTTAAATCCGATTTACACCGGTAATCTGCTGCTACAGAAAACTTATACGACCGAGGTACTTCCCTTTAAGCGTAAGCTCAACAGAGGGCAAATGTCTCGGTATTTTATTGAGGACAATCACGAAGCCATCATATCATCGGAACAGGCAGAGGCAGTCAAAGAAATCATGGAATACCGCAGAAAACAGCATGGCCTTGATTCTGAAAAGTGCCAAAGCCGTTATGGCTTCAGCGGAAAAATCCTTTGCGGAGAATGCGGCAGTACCTTTCGACGACAGAAAATCTACATTGGCAAGCCTTATGAAAAGGTTCAGTGGTGCTGTCACCAGCATATCGAGGATAAAACAAAATGCAGTCAGAAGGCAGTCCGAGAGGATGTTCTCCAGCAGGTGTTCATCCTCATCTGGAATAAGCTGATCAGTAATTATACAGAAATCCTTTTTCCTCTGCTGGATGTTCTGAAAAAGCTTCGGATGGATGAACAGCAGGAACAGGAAATAGAGGACTGTAATAACAAGATAATGGAGTTGACAGAGCAGGGACATATCTTGAGCCGATTGATATCAAAGGGGTATATGGACCCTGCTGTTTTTATAGAGCGCCAGAATACCCTTACGCTGGAACTTGCGGCAACTAAGAAGAAAAAGATCCAGTTGCTGGACAGTACTGGCTTTAAGCAGGAAATCGCCGGGACGGAGCTTCTTCTGGAGCTTATCAAAAATAACCCCGATATTATCAAGGAATATAACGAAGAACTGTTTTCACAGGTTGTTGAGAATATCATCATACAAAGTGGCCAGATTACCTTCCGTTTGATTAACAAGCTGGAGCTGATAGAGGTCATCGGAAAGGAGGCTGATTGAAATGGCACAGAGACATATGCCTATCGGCTATAAGCTGATCGATGGTAAAATTCAGATAGATGAAGCCATGGCAAATGTAGTTGAAAAGATCTTTCGGGATTATGCGTCAGGTACTTCCCTGCTGGTCATTGCAAAGGAGCTAATGGAGGAAGGGTATTTGAATGCCAACAATCAGCCAAACTGGTACCATGGCACCGTCAGTAAGATACTGGATAACGTGAAATACCAGGGCGATGAGTATTATCCGCAGTTAATCGATACAGAACTGTTCGGCATGGTGCAGAACAGTAGGAACGAACGGTGTGAAAGTTTAGGGCGAAATCTGCAGTATAACAGCAGGAGTCGAAAGTCCATATTTTCTGGTATCCTGCGATGCGGTGAATGCGGCGATGTTTATCGGAAATATGTGGAGCACTGTGACAGACCCACAAAACGAACCTTCTGGAAATGCAAGAGATATATTCATAAAAATAAGGTTTGCTGCTGTAACAGTTTTCTCACGGATGAACAGATTGAATTGGCTTTCCTATCAGCGGTCAATCGAATCCTTGCAAGGAAGCAATGTCTTGATCGAATCACGAAAAGAGAATCGGCTGTAAGTAATTCTGAATTTTTAAAACTGGACAAAAAAATAAAAGAGCTGGAGGCAGAAGGACGGTATTCGTCCAATGAGCTTCCGGCTCTTATTTTTGAAAGGGCAAAAGCCTTTTATAGGACGGCACAGATAGATGACCGTGAGTATAACACTGAAAAAATGAAACTAGCATTATCAAACAGAAACAACTTAACCCAATTTGACCCGGGGCTGTTTCGCACGGTTGTCCGACAGGTCACAGTTCATAACGACAAACTGACCTTTGAATTTATCAACAGCCTAACCCTGGAGGTTGAGATTCCACATTAAAGAACACAGAAGAAAGGGTGCGATTTTATGAAGACAGCGACTGAAAAAAAGAAAAACATATCATTTATACCTTCTCAGCCAGAATATGACCGGAGTATCAGGGTTCAGTACAAGACCCTTCGGGTAGCAGCATACTGCCGAGTCAGCACGACACTGGAACAGCAGGAAGGCAGCTATGAAGCTCAGATATCCTATTACACCGAAAAGATCAAAAGCAACCCTAACTGGAAGCTGGCCGGTATATACGCCGACGATGGCAAATCCGCGACAAATACCAAGAAGCGTGATGATTTTAACTCTATGATCGAGGACTGTATGGCAGGAAAAATCGATATGGTCATCACCAAGTCGGTCAGTCGATTTGCCAGAAATACGGTGGATAGCCTTCAAAATATCCGAAAGCTCAAGGAAAGGAATATTCCCATTTTATTCGAAAAGGAAGGCGTGAATACCATGGAGAGCGGCGGCGAGCTGCTGATAACCATCTTAAGCAGCCAAGCGCAGGAGGAAAGCCGGAACCTGAGTGAAAACACCCGGTGGGGACTTGTCAGACGCTTTGAGAACGGAATCATATCAGTGAACCACAACAAGTTTATGGGTTACACCAAGGATGAGAACGGAGAGCTGAGCATCGTTCCGGAGGAAGCGGATATAGTCAGACGGATTTTCAGACTCTATCTGGAAGGAAGCAGCTTCGTCCAGATTGCCAAGATATTAGAGGATGACGGAATTCTAACAGTCACCGGCAAGACGGAATGGTGCCCCAGCGTGATCGACCAGATGCTCAGCAATGAAAAATACATGGGTGATGCCCTCCTGCAAAAGACCTATACTGTGGATTTTCTCACAAAAAAGAGGGTAAAGAATCAGGGTATTGTCCCACAGTATTACATACAGGATAACCATGAAGCTATTATTCCGAAAGAGCTTTACTATCGGGTGCAGGAGGAAAAGGCTAGAAGGGCGAGCTTAAACAAATCCGCAGCCACCAGACGAGCAAAAAAAGAGAAAAGTAAGTACAGCTCCAAGTACGCTCTCTCCGATATCATGATCTGCAGGGAATGCGGACAGCCCTACCGCAGACAGGTCTGGTCGAAGAACGGTCAGAAAAGCGCTGTATGGCGGTGCGAAAACCGACTGAAGAATGGAACCAAGAACTGTAAGAACTCCCCTACTCTTAAAGAAGAAGTTCTGAATGAAGCGGTCATGGCTGCCATCAACAGTGTCGTTGAAAACCGAGGTGATTTTGTAGGTGCCTTTAGAGAAAATGTAATACAGGTAATCGGGAGCTATTCGACTAGGAATGTACCTACCGAATATGACGAACAGATTACAAAGCTTCAAAGTGATATGCTGGCTCTGATTGAAGAAAACGCTCAAAAAGGTTCGGTTACTGAGAATTTTGACGGGCAGTATCAAAAAATAGCAGAGCAGATCAAAGAGCTTAAGCAAAAGAAGCTGGATATTATAAAGGAACAAAAGCAGGCTGCGAATTTTCAGCAAAGAATCAATGACATGGATACCTGCCTGAAAAAAGTATCCTGCGAGGTGCGGGAATTTGACAACGATCTGGTACGGCGACTGCTGCAGAGTATCAAGGTTATAAGCGAGGATACACTTGAAATACAGTTTAAATCAGGAATTGTGATGAAGCAGAGGGTATCATATTACGAGTAAAGTTTAAGGCAGGAAAAATAATTCCTGCCAATAATAAAACTTCGATTTACATGTTTAAAATATGTTTGTTCTTTGAGTTGAAAATTGTAAGACTTTCATACTTCGTTCACCGCTTTCCCAGGAAGATTAATATTATAATCATTTTCAACTTTTTCCATATCAAATGTTTCTTCTTTTGAAAAAGATTTGACCATAGCTAATTTTGACCATTTTAACCCAAATTTCATTTTCTTATTATATGCATTAAGCATGGCTTCAGCATAACCAAGAGATCCCGCCTTTCGCTCTTTTGCTGTACGACCTATTTCTCTAGAGGAGAACTTGCCAATTTTTTCTTTGAAAATATCGTCTTTTAGAGTATCACCAAAAGCTACTATCAACATGGCAATCCCTTTCAGCATATTAGCAGAAAGAGAATTATAATCTCCCTCCCATGTTCCGATACTAAGACGTAGAGTGCGATCTAGAACATGGAATCCGAAATTTTTATAGATATACTCCAAACATGACACGGCACAGATAGCACCGGGGACTTTATTATATGTTATGATCAATCCATATGATTCCACAAGAGATTTTATAATAAGTTGATCATCGTTTCCGGCTTCCACATTTGCCATAAAAATTTCATATGGTAGAAGTGGCTTAACATATTTTAACTGATTAGCAAAAATATCCGCTTCCTGATTATATTCTAGATCATCGTAGATCATACACCATACAGGGGTTTCTCGTGACCCAGACACTGTCGCTATAATTTCAATTGTATGTTGCCCATTGAAAACATAATTAATGCCATCGCGACGGCTTACTTTTACAGGGTTAATTTGATACAGATCAAAATTCTCTACAGTTCGCCTGACATGTGCAATCGAAAGGTTTCGCTGGTATTCCTGATTAGATACAAGATTTTTGATTGGAATCTGTTCAAAATGCACTTTAGGGACGAACATAATTAAATCATCCATTAGATTTCCTCCTTTATTGCTATAAGCATACTTTTAATTGTTTCATTTAATCCTAACAGCTCTTTCTCGAGTCTACATTTAGCATTTCCCGATATTTCACCAAGGTTTGTTGTGGAACGTGTACGGCTTATTGAACTGATCCACGATGGTATGGTTAAAATAAGACTGGATATTTCTGCATCAGGATCATAGATAGGCATATCTTTAATAGATCCAATAGGAAGTGCTGGCGTCAGTTTCTTGGGCGGTTCATGCTTTTTAGGAAGAACTTTTCGTATGGCGGAGTATCCTATAAAATCTAAGGTATCATCAGATATGTTCTTGGTTAAGCTCGTAATTTCCTGGGGAGAAAGCAAGGACAGCTTAATAATATTTTCCTGTGATATTTTTGCTTGCCCGGATAAGATCTTTTGCACAAGTTCTGGGGCTGTTTTTGATAATTTATCTAGTGAATGCGCATATATTCCATATTTTTCAACAGAGGCATAGGAAATACAATATTCTTTACCAAGACGTTCGCTTGCCCGGCAGGTATTATTTTCAATGATTGGCTTGTCTGATAAAAGGGTTTTTATTACTTTGTTATTATATTTATTACCTTTGGCTGCACTATAGATATCAAGTATTTTCTCCATCTCGTATCTTTTACCGATCAGATACCAGCGTGTTTCATCTGTAATATTATTCCGGCATAGCTGATTGGAACAAATCCATGTAATAGCTTCCTCGCGGTTTTTGAAATATATGCGTCGAATCGCAAATGGAATTTGAAGCCGCTTACAGATTTCATAACGATTATGACCGTCAATAATTGTATTGTACCACGTACATAATGGTTCACGGCAGCCGTCTCGGACAATACTCTGTTCCAGTTGCAGCAGCTCTTCTGATGACAATGGTGTTATCAATCGTTTATAGTTATCATTAACTTTCAGTTTATAAATGCACTGTTCTGCCATAGCATTACTCTTTAGCCCAGTTTACAGGAATGAAATCATCCATATGAAACTGAGCAACTCCTTCTTTAGAAATAATATCACCATACAGTCGATAAGACTGGTTATCCTGCCAGTTGTTGCAGATATCAAGGAAATTTTTCACCAAGGATCTGCTGTATAGTTCAAAAGACTTTCTTTTTGCGAGAAAAGTCCATGATATATGATGCGCTCGTGGCTCAGTACTATTACTGCATAGAATTGCAAGAGTACGTTCTTCTGGATTTACTAAGAGCAGAATATAATTAGGATTGCCAATAGAAATAAGAGTGTTTTTGTGTATTCTAATCCTATACTTCTTTAGGTCTACCAATAAGGAAGGTCTTACCAAATTCTTATCTGTCATATCCTGTCGTCCTCCATGAGTATCTGTTCTTTGATTAAATCAACCGGAGCATCAACGGAGTTGTCTTTAATGCCGAAAACTGTATAACCGTCAAAGATATTCACCTGCAGCAATTTCCGATGTTCTTCAGCTGGTAAGCCAAATTGATTCTGCCATTCTGCCGGATACATAGGTATACGTGAAGCCTTTGGCTTTTCACCATTAAGCAATATCCGCTGATAGATTTCTGTATCGGTAAGATCAAATATAAACAAATAATCATCGCCGCTTCGAATTAACTTTCCGAGCAGTTTATACCGATAATCTGGGTTCCAATTCATTAACTGAACGACCTTAGCAAAGAACATGCGACAGGTGATTTGCTTGGTTTTCCTCTTTGTGCTATTAGTGGAACACCATGGAAATGAGTCCTTCTCATCTTCTCCACTTGGGCGAACAACTAATTTTTTATCATTTGAATTTACAAGTATCTGTACATAATCTACATCCGGCAGCCGGTTTAGACATGCTGCATTCAATGAAATTTTGCAATTATTGAAAGTAATGGATGGTTCGTAAGTATGAGCAAAGAATTCTCTGCGAACTACCTGATAGCCATCATACGTAAAAGAGTCATCCTCTATATTTGTATCAGATGAAGCATAAACTTGTTTTGTAAATGTTTGTGATACCGAATCACTCTGGTCTGTTAATAAATTCTGTTCATTCCCCATCATTTGGAGCCTCCTCTTTCATATCACAAATGATTTGATGTATTTTACTGCTGACGACCTCAGCAGGCGTAATATTTAATTCAGGGGAACCGTTAAATGGCTTCCCTTCTTCATGCACTTTCCATATACCTTCTTGATAAAAAGATTTTAATTCTCGTGCTTGTGCATGCCGATAAAAATCACTTCCAAAATTGTCCGCCCATGATAAGGGGTAAGCCATAATAGCTTTCTTTGGACCAATGGTAAATGGTTGAACATCACTAGGAAGCTGATTGTCATTTGTTTCTTTTTCAAGATCGGATTTCAGAACATCCTGCGGAATGAACATTTCTGTCTCCTTCATATCGAAAATTGCAACTGCTTCATTATCCTTTCGTCTATGAATTCCACGTACACGATATTTATAATTAGCTTTCCAGCCAAAAATTTCATATAATGTTTTGATATATGCTGCACAGCTGATATTCCGGGAATAATACTGACCGTCTTTAGAAGCAGCCCATTGAACAGCGTTTCGCGTTTCTTTCGTACACGGGCGTATTGCGAATAAGTGTTCAATAGGGTGCACTAACATTTCAATGTAGAGAATGTTATTAAATTTACGAATGCACTCGGCACTGAATTGAATATTATCAGCAGAGAATGTGATACATATTTTTCGAACAGTATCAAAAAATTGAGAGCGAGCAATCTCAAAACCGCGTAGATCAAAATCGCCGGAATTTGCCTCAACCTCAAGACTGTTGGATGACGATTTGTGTATATCTTCATATACGCTGCTAGACGCGGCACGATAGTCATCTGCATGAAAAGCAGCCCATCTGGGATTTATTGAAACAAATCCTCTTAATGCACCTTCGGGAATAACATGTAGTTCAGGCAGAATACCTTTATTGCCATATCTGGCATTACTTATCAGTCGTTGTACGGCGATAAAATCGTCCCGCGATATAATTGCCTCATGATGGCCCCGTTTTATATACTGATTTTTATCCTGCTTATTTTTTTTAGGCTTGTGATTGAGATAATTTGGGGTCCATGTTTTTCGGGCTATTACATCACCGCAATGGCGTTCGTTCTGCAGAATCTGAAGAATGGAGGCTGGTGACCATGAAGAATTGTCTTTTTTTGTGCGGCGACCAAGCTTTGTCAATGTATCAGCTATCTGCATACAGGTATATCCGTAGAGATACATAAAGAAAATCAAGCGCACAGTTTCAGCTTCTTCTTCGTTGATAATAAGGTTTCCATTCTCATCTTGATCATATCCAAGTAACGGCGGAGTTAGGAATATTCCAATCCGGAAACGCATTTCAATAGAGGAGTTCATAATTTCACTCTTGCTATGGGATTCCTCTTGTGCCATAGTGGCCATAAAGGATAGAAGCATCTCACTATTACCATTAAGCGTATAGATATTCTCGGTTTCAAAGAAAACACCGATAGGTGGCTGTAATGAAGCCAACTGGCGAACATAGCCAATGCAATCAAGAATATTACGGGCAAAACGAGCCACAGATTTGGTCAATATCATATCAATTTTTCCGGCGTGACAGTCATTAATCATTTGGACAAAAGCGTCGCGGTGTTGAAGCGATGTTCCAGAGATACCTTCATCCGCATAAATATCTACTAGGTTCCAGTTTGGATGTCGATTGACAACATCCTTATAGTGGTTTTTTTGAAGTTCATACGAAGAAGTTTGGCGTGGATCATCGGTTGATACACGTGCATACACCGCCACTCGCTTTTCGTTGTTTCCTTCGTAAAAATTTTCTTGTGGTATAGCTGGAATGACATCAAGTTCATCAGGGTTTATACCTTTATAGCGTGCACGGATTCTTGCCTTCTTACTTTCGGTGTCATTTATTAGAATTTTATTTTCTTTATTTTCATTCATTGTAATTTGCTCCATGTAATGTAATTATTTTCCTTATTATATGTAAATAAATGAGAAAAGAAAATGAACCACAGGTCAACTTATATACCGGTAGTTCATTTAAAAAATAAATATTTTTAATTAATATCTAAAATTGTACTTTAATGGTGTTTGACGTACGTTTATGTCCCGGATTATTTTAACATCATGTATATTCAAGATTTAACCCTTAATAAGACTTATATATGCCTGATTTTATTCTGTATCCATTCATTGTCATGAAGACTTCTCTTAGCTGCCAAGGCTATTTCGCATATAATCCGTTTTTGATAGCTGGTGCAGCCTTCAAATATCTGCTTCATATCAGTCTGATATATATGCAGATCATTTGTTTGATTACCACTTAGTAGATGATCGGCTGTGATTTCAAGTGCATTTGCTATTCGTACCAATGATTCCAGACTTGCTCGTTTTTTTGCTGTTTCAA
>JAEZFH010000084.1 GCA_023437885.1 Bacillota bacterium
CTGTAGGAATGAGCATCCTTCGCCGCCTGTATGATCTCTTTCTCCGTAGCATCCGGCTTCCCCAGGATAATATTATCCCGGATGGTTCCCGTCTTCAGCCAGGTATCCTGAAGCACCATTCCATAGGACCTGCGAAGGCTTCCCCTGGTGATTTCGGTAATATCCTTTCCGTCAACCAGGATTTTGCCGGAATTCACCTCATAGAACCGCATCAGCAGGTTAATCACCGTGGTCTTGCCGCATCCGGTAGGGCCAACGATGGCAATCCGTTTGCCGCTGTCCGCATAGAGGTTAAAATCCTCAATCAGGCTCCTGCTCGCCGTATAAGAAAAGTCCACATGGGAAAGCTCCACCCTGCCCGTTACTTCGGATAAAACATGAGCATCCCTGGCATCCGGAATCTGCGGTTCCTCCTCAATCAGTTCCAGTATCCTGGCCAGGCAGGCCAGTGCGTTCTGAAGCTCCGTAATAACTCCGGAGATCTCATTAAAGGGCTTGGTATATTGATTCGCATAGCTTAAAAAGCTGGTCAGCTGTCCCACGCTCAGCCTCCCATTGACTGCAAAAAGTGCTCCGCTGACCGCTACTCCGGCAAATACCAGGTTATTCACAAAGCGGGTTGCGGGATTGGTAATGGAGGAATAAAAAATTGCCTTCATAGAACTGGTCTGCAATCTCCCGTTCACCTCATCAAATTGCCTCAGTGCCTCCTTCTCGTAGCCAAAGGCCTTCACTACCTTCTGCCCGCCGATCATCTCATTAATCTGAGCCGTCTGCTCGCCCCGAATTTGTGACTGCTGCCGGAACATGGAATAGGTATGATTAGCAATATACCTTGCAACAAACAGCGAGATGGGTGTTAACAATACCACAATTAAGGTGATATAGATATTAATGGAGAACATAAATCCCAAGGTTCCAAGGATGGTTACCACCCCGGTAAAGAACTGGGTAAAGCCCATTAACAGCCCATCTGCCAGCTGGTCCACATCCGTGATAACACGGCTCACAATATCACCGTGGGAATGCCCGTCGATGTACTTTAACGGCAGAATTTCTATCTTTTCGATTGCTTCGTTCCGGATATCCCTTGTGATATGGAACGTAATTTTATTATTGGAGAGATTCATAATCCATTGCGATAATCCGGTCATCCCCGCAATTATCGCGATTTTGCCCAGGAGGATTACCAATTGCTCAAAATCGACCTTACTTATGCCGACAATATAGTCAATGGCATCACCGACTAAAACCGGAATATAAAGGGTTGTTGCCACCGTAACAACTGCCGCTGCAATGGAGGCAGCCAAAAAGATCCGGTACCTTTTCAGACGCCGTAGTAATTTGCATACGGTATCCTTCTGTGCTTTGAAATTTACTTTTTCAGTATTAGCCTCTGCCATGGGAAGCTGCCTCCTTCTGATACTGGGAATAATAGATCTCCTGATATACCTCATTTTGCTCCAACAGTTCCTCATGTGTTCCTGCTCCTGCGATCCGTCCGTTATCCAGCACAATAATCTGATCCGCGTACAGAATCGAGGAAGCCCTCTGAGATACGATAAATACCGTAGGTGACTGCTCCATCTCCCGAATCGCCTTTCGCAATGCGGCATCCGTGGCATAATCCAAAGCGGAAGCACTGTCATCAAGAATCAGAATATCCGCTCCCTTGACGATTGCCCTTGCGATGGTCAGACGCTGCTTCTGGCCACCCGACAGGTTCTTTCCTCCCTGCTCAACCATGGCCTCCAGCCCTCCCTCCCGGTTCTGCACAAAATCCATTGCCTGGGATATCTTAAGTGCCCGGTTCATCTCCTCCGGCGAGGCCTTTTGATTGCCCACCGAAAGATTGTCCCGTATGCTTCCCCGGAACAACTGGGCCTTCTGAAGAACCACCGAGATCTTTCGCTGCAGGGCTTCATAGGTATATTCCCTTACATTAACTCCATTCACCAGCACTTCTCCGGCAGTAGCATCATAGAAGCGGGGAATCAGATTCACCAGAGAGGATTTCCCGGAGCCTGTACCCCCGATAATTCCAATGGTTTCTCCCCGTTTCACCCGGAAGGTGATTCCGGTGAGGGACTCTCCTCCTGCATTATGATAGGTTAAGCTCACGTCACGAAACTCCACGGCATAGTCCGAAGCCTTCACGGAGTCGGCTCTGCTGCCTTCTTCCATACTGCTTTGGACCTCAAAGGTTTCTGCGATCCGGTTGGCACAGGCCAGGGCCTTCGTGATGCTTACAATAAGATTGGCCAGCTTAATCAGCTCCACCAGGATCTGTGTCATATAATTATACAAAGCCACTACCTGCCCCTGGGTCAACGCTCCGCTGTCTACCCGGAGAGCCCCTACCCAGATTAGTACAATAATTGCAGCATTCATAATAACATAGGTCAGCGGGTTCATCAGACCGGATATCCTTCCCGCATATTTCTGTAGGGTTGTCAGCTTTTCATTGGCTGCCAGGAAGCCCGCCAGCTCCGACTCCTCCTTATGAAACGCCCGTATCACCCGGACTCCGGACAGATTTTCCCTTGTGACGGCAAGTATTTTATCCAGATGGTACTGTATCTTCTTATAAAGCGGCTTTGTCACCAGCATAATTCCAAACACCACAACGGACAGCACAGGAATGGTAACAACAAAAATCAACGCTGATTTCACATCAATGGTAAAAGCCATGATCATGGCACCGAATACAATAAAGGGGGAGCGCAGAAACAGCCTTAATACCATATTGACCCCATTCTGCACCTGATTGATATCACTGGTCATCCTGGTAATCAGGGTAGATGCACCAAGGGTATCCATCTCCGTAAAGGACAGAGATTGAATATGCTGAAAAAGGAAATGCCTCAGGGATGTCGCAGATCCCACTGCTGCTTTGGAGGCATAATACTGAGCTGTGATGGAGCACACCAGGCCAACCAAAGTCAGAGCGATCAGCAGCAGGCACATACGGATAATATAAGGAATATCCCGGTCACCGATTCCCGTATCAATCACCGCTGCGATAATGAGGGGCACAAATAATTCAAACAATGCCTCAAGCATCTTAAACAGCGGCGCCAGCACACACTCCTTTCGATAAGCACTTAAATACTTCAGTACATATTTCATATCGTTCTCCATTCCTTCTATCGATAGCATATTATCATGTTAGAGTTGTGCCTGTGGCTGAACTGTAACATGATATCTCTCTTATTCTACCATATTATTGCTAAAACTCCATTCTTTATTGCTATTAGTCAAAAAATAATTTACACTTTCGTGCTATTCGCAATGTTATGCCAATACCGACGGTATCTGCGGGATCATTACTCTATTATAAAACTCCTACCCGTCAAAAGGACTCCGGCACAGGGAAAGGGACAGGCTTCTTAGAATCCTGTCCCTTTCCCTGGCAAAAAGCTATTCTCAGTTGTTCCAACCAGCCATATCCACTGAATTACATTGCACGATCAGCCTTCCCGGGATCTTAATCCCAGTCTTCCTCTTCGATATCATAATCCACAACCTTGCCTGTGGCCGCATTCACCTCATATTCATACTCCAATCCGCCCACACGGAATTCTATCTCATATACGGATTTATCGTCATCTTTATCCAGCTTGGACTTTGTGAAGGTTACCTCTTTCTCCTTATATCCTGCATGCTTCAGAGCGTTTTCCTTTGCTTTTTCTATCCCAATATTGCCGGAGGTTTCTTTTGATGCTTCTGATTGATCCGATTGGGAGGCAGCTTTCTTCTGTTTGATCTTCTTCACGGAGTATTCTGTGATATCACCATCCTCCGCATTGATTTCATAGTCATATATCTTGTTATTCCAAGTAAACTTAATCTCATATTCTGCGACACCATCCTCCCAATCCAACTCGGTTTGCAGAAAGGTTACTTCCTTGGAGGAAGCGCCCGCCTGGCTGAGCGCCGCCTTCTTCGCAGCTTCGAGACCGATATCGTCGGAAGCGGCTATGCTCTTTGGGGAGGCCGCAAAAACGGCAAGCGCCGGCAGACTGGCATACACCAGAGCGGCTGCAGCAAAGGAGCAGACTCTCTTTCCTAGGTTCTTCTTCATCTTCTTATTATATTTCATAATAACACCTGCTTTCTTTTAATTTATATCGGTATCATACCCTGTAAAGATTAAAGCAACATTAAAAGAAAATAGATTTAATAATAAGCTTGTTGGAAATATACCGGGCAACGACGGAAGCCGCCAGGTCAGCGGATGTGATTTGCTCATTATTCTGATTGCAATCTCTTCAACAGAAAAACACATAGTAAAACCGCGGCTGAAAGGATCACCGCCAAAGGACACAGGCTGCCAAAATAAAAACTGTTGTCCGTCATCAATTTATATCCCCAAGTCGCGGAGAATATTTTTCCCACAATCTTAAAAAACCCCGGGAGTAAATCAACAGGAAACATAATCCCCGACAGCATAATGGATGGCAGAAATATCATTTGTGAAATCATGGTAAGCTTAGCCTGGTTTCTTACCGATACCCCCAAGACACACCCAAAACTTAACGATACCGCAATAAAAATTGCGAGTGAACCAAAATACAACGCCAGATTTGCCGGTGGTGCTGCGTCAAAAGCAATGGGGGCAACAATGTATATTATCGTGCACATAATCAATAGATGGATAAACGCCGACAAAAACATCGAAATCAGACCAAGATACAACGGCACCCCATTGGCTTTGTACACTTTCTTTATATCGCTTCCGTATATTTCTACAAGGGAAGGCGGCAAACCGACCAGTGCACCGGTTGATACGCCCAGCACAGTCATGGATTGTATCAGCGTATCCTTGGCCGCCGGGTTTATGGATGTGAATATCCCGCCCATAACAGCAAAGAACAAAAGCGGAACCACATAACAGGTAATCAACAATGATTTGCTCCGTATATCCAGTTTCCATTGCAGCGCTACTCCGTACAAAAACGCACTCATTCGCCATTCCTCCTTGCCATATCGATAAAATGCTGTTCCAGCGTTCCCCTGTCTATTTTAATGTCCAACACGGCAATTCCCCGCTGCTTGTAATCTTCGAGCAGCGTCAGCATGGTATCCCCGATGTTGTCCGCTTCAAAGCTGTCATCCCCTTGCACGGTCTTGATGTGAAGGGTATAGCGTTTGCTGATTTTTGAGGTCAATTCTGCAACAGTACCCAGAAAAACAATATCCCCATCATTCAAAATAGCAATGCGGTCACACAGGCTTTCCACCTCTGCCATATCGTGGCTGGCTAAAATGATTGTCTTTCCCTGCGCTTTCAGTTTTCGGATCTGGTCATGGAGCGATATTCTGCCTTCAACATCAAGCCCGGCCGTCGGCTCGTCAAGGAACACAATATCCGGGTCGCTGATTAAAGCAAGGGCCAGGTGCAAACGCCTCTTTTGCCCCGTTGACATATCTATGTACAATTTTTTCGTCAGCTCATTAATCCCGAGAGCGGCAAGCATGGAATAGTCTATTTTTGTTTTATTCCATTTTACAAATAATCTCACTGCTTCCATCGGTTTGATATGGGACGGGAGAGACGCCGACTGCAGCTGAATTCCCATCCTGCCATTCACCAGGATACTGCCGCTGTCATACTTTCGCAAGCTCTCGATACATTCAAGGGCTGTGGTTTTGCCTGCACCGTTTACTCCAAGCAATGCAAAAATTTCACCTTTTATCACATTGAAATTCAGGTCCTTCAGTACGGTATGATCCCCATAACTTTTCTTTAGCCTGTCAATCTGTATGGCGTAGCTCATTTTGCTCCCTCCTCCAGCGGATTATAACCCATTGTCATAAAATAGGCTCCTAAAGCCGGTTCGATAAAAGCACTGGCTATTGCTTGCTTTTGTTTCCATTCATTGTCCGGGCCACTAAAATTTTCCACTTCCATAAGTTTGGACAGCATACTCATATCCCCGCCCGTAAATTCCATAAGTATTCCCCAAAACTCTTTAGCAAGGTTTTGGCCCTGCTCACTTTCGGGCGATACGCCATCTTTTTGAAGCCGTATCGCTTCCTCTTGCAGGCTTGTGAAAGTCTCCATCATTGCCAGCCCGCTATCCTTATCAAAGCGGCTCCGGAAATGGTCCAGGGTCTTATCATCGAAATGCTTGATAAGCCAATAGAACTCATTTTTCATTTCCAGGTTTACGATAATATCGGCGTATTTCTTGAAATCCACCGATTGCATTTGCAGAACCTCCGCTTTTAATGTTTCTATCGCTTTCAATGATTCTGATAGGTTTTCCATCTTTTCCCGAAGGGTAGCTGCGTGTTCGGCTAGCGCGCCCGCAATATCGGCGGGGGTATCAAGAGGGATCAGGCGATTCTTAATATCGTCCAATGAAAAACCCAGCTGTTTCAGTGACAGAATTTGGTAGAGTTTAATCACATCCTTATCGGTATAAAGCCTGCGGCCTCCTTCACTCTCTGACGATGGCGAAAGCAGACCTTCTTTGTCGTAGTATTGCAGGGTGCGGACGGTGGCACCCATTTTCTTTGCTACCTCGCCAACTGTCATATAGCCTTCCGGTGTCGCTTTGTATTTTTGCATATTTACACCTCCTGTTCTATATTATAATTTATTACGCTACGTCACATACAAGATGTTTTTACTATTTTATAGGAAAAGTAACGGTAAAGGTGCTCCCTTTTCCCAATATGCTTTCCACCCTGACCTCTCCTGTGTGAAGTTTTGCAATCTGTTTTACCATAGCCAGGCCCAGTCCCATGCTTCCGCTTTCCTCCGCTGTCCGTGCAGGGTTGACCTGGTAGAATCTGCTCCAGATCCTCTCCAGCTCTTCGGCATCAATTCCGATTCCGTCATCCGATACCGAAAGCTTGATTTCATTCCGCTCTCTGCACAGCACCACCCGGATACTTCCGCCTTCTCTTCCATATTGGTACGCATTGCTCAGTAAATTACTCACCAGCCTTGTAATCAGGGTACGGTCCACTCTGGCGTGAATATCCGGCTCTAGCTCCATGCTAAGCCGGATCCCTTTCGTACCGCTGCCGGCCTGATCTTCACAGATCATCCCTACCAGTTCACCGAGATCCGTATCCTCAAAATCCGCCCTTTCCATCCCCTGCTCCAGCCTCGTAAAGGTCAACAGCAGGGAGACAAGCTGTGACATCCTGACCGCCTGGCGTTTTACCGTTTCCATCGCTTCGCGGTATTCCCCTTCCGTAGAAGCATGCTCCAGAGAATATTCGCATTGGGAAAGTATAACGGAAATCGGAGTCCGCAGCTCATGGGAAACATCGGAGGTAAATTGCTTCTCCTCTTCAAAGGATATTTCCAGGCGGCGGAACATAAGATCAAAGGTATCCGCCAGTCTATGAATTTCATCCCTTCCCCCATCCAGGCCGATTCTCTTCGTCAGATCGCTGCCCTCGCTGATCTCGTTAGCTGCGTGTATAATCCGGTCAATGGGCCGGAAGGAGATCCTGGCTATCTGATATCCTACCAATGCTGCAATCAATACGATGAAGGGCAGCAAGACAAAGGCTGCACGCAGGATATTCCCTATGATTCCTGCATTTTCATCGACGGCTATCACTCCCCGAAGCCATAGACCCTCTTCTTCAATGCTAATCCACCGGTCATAGCAATAGAATTTTTGTCCGCCGGTGGATACCACATGCAGGTTATTGTCCTGCAACGGCTCCTCCGCCTGAAACCCCTTGGGTAAATGGCCATCAATCAACTTCCCCTTGGAGGAATATACGATGGAGCTGACTCCGTTTTTAAAAAACATAAAATCATCATCAATTTCTATCTCTCCATCCTCATATTCCACTTCTTTTATATTTTCTTCCACAATCCTGATCAGATCATCTTTTGCGCTGTTTTCTGCAATATACTCACTGACAAACCCCATAAAGCTGAGAACCAGACCGGCCAGCAGCAGCATCAGCAGGGAATACCAAAGGGTGACACGCAATTTAATGGACAGCTTCTTCATCCCAATCTCCCTTCCGCCAAAATAGACAAAGCAGGAAAGTCTCCTGCGCCGTACGATGCATACCTGTCTTTTGAGACCGTTGCCTGCTTCACATTTCTCTCAGGACATAGCCGCTTCCTCTGATGGTGTGGATAAGCTTCCTGTCATTACCGTCATCAATCTTCTTACGCAGGTACCGGATATAGACATCCACCACATTGGAGCCGCCTTCATAGTCAAAGTTCCAGATATGGTTCTCTATTTTTTCCCTTGAGAGAACAATTCCCTTGTTGCGAATTAAATATTCCAGTACGGCAAATTCCTTGGAGGAAAGGGAAATCTCCTGCCCGGAACGCCTTACCGCATGCCGGGCACAGTCCACCGATAAGTCAGCCACAGTAAACACATTGGTTGCCTCTCCCGCACTTTCCCTGGTCAATACGCGGATTCGTGCCATGAGCTCCTCAAAGGAAAAGGGCTTGACCAGATAATCATTTGCTCCGGCATCCAGCCCGGATACCCGGTCGGATACGGAATCTCTGGCAGTCAGGAACAAAACCGGAGTTTTATCTCCCTGGGTACGCATCTGTTTCAGTACCGAGAGCCCATCCTTTCCCGGCATCATAATGTCCAAGATAACTACATCATATTCTGCCATGTTAAGATAATCAAGAGACTCCTCCCCGTTAAAGCACGAATCAACCCCATACCCCTCTGCGGTAAGCTTCTTCGTTATAACCTGGTTTAAATCACGCTCATCTTCCGCAATCAGCACCCTCATGAGAACGCTCCTTTCTAACTTTTTGATTCATTATAATGTCTTCCCGGGATAATTTCAAGCAGTCAGTTACTCTTGGCTTTCTCCAAAAGGAATCCTACCTTATCTCCATTCCATCATAGGCCACCTCAATCCTGCACGGGAAGCTTTGCTGTTCAAAATATTCGCACAATTCCGCGTGAGTACCTCGATGATGGTTTATATGAGTCAGGTAAATCCGGGAACCTCCGCTCAAGGTTTTCTGATGATACAATTGCCAAAATAACTTCATGCAGCTGAACGCATCCAGGTGTCCTCCCGGAGTGTCACCTCTTCCCTCGGTAAGACCAAAGGTGCATTCGCTGATCAAATAATCCAGCCTGACCCCGTTCAATGCCGAAAAGGTCTCTTCCAAATAGTAACCTGTATCCAATCCGTAATACAGCATCTTCCCGTCCGCCATTCGAATCAGATAATTGGCACAGTACTCGTCCATATTTCCCTTATGGTTTCCCTTTAGCGGAGTAACCTCCATACCGGCTATGCTTTCTGTTCTTCCAAACTCCAGACGGTGAAAAGCCACAACGCCATTTTCGAGAAATTCTCCTGTCATGCCTTTCATAATCGGGCTGCTGCTTATCATAAAATCTACAATGTCATAAGCCACATCTGTGAGATAAATATGCAGCGGTTCCCGGGCGCGATCAATTGCCATATTACGTACATTAAGCATCATCTGTGCAAAATGGTCCTCATGAGTATGCGTGACCAATACATGCCTCAAATTGATAAAATCACCGTAATCAATTGCCTGGCAGAAGGAATCCGCACTCAAATCGATGCAGGTCTCCTCATTCAGACGCAGCATGCTTCTTCTCCTGATTTCTTTTCCTCTTACCCTTCTTGCATTCATGCAGACCGGGCAGCTGCAAAAGGGGTCCGGTATCCCCTCTGCGGCGCTGGTTCCATAAAATACCATTAATGGTCTCCTTTTCCTTCCTATTCTATTCCTTAATCATCCATTACAATTCCCGTTGCAAGATATTTCTGAAGATACGAATATATCAGCAAATAGGAACCATGGATACGATTACCTTCGCAGAATTAAAGCGCAGGCATAAACAAAACCTGCTACATCAAATGTTGCAGGCTTTGTTTTATCTTGACGATTAATATTAATTTTACTTATTAATAGTTCTCTTTCCTTACTTCAAAATAGCTCTGAGGATGCTTGCATACGGGGCAAAGCTCCGGAGCCTTCTTGCCCATTACAAGGTGTCCGCAGTTACGGCATTCCCAAATCATCTCCTCAGATTTTTCGAACACCTGCTTTACTTCCACATTGTTCAGGAGCGCACGGTATCTTTCCTCATGTGACTTCTCAATCTTGCCAACCATTCTGAACTGTGCTGCAAGAGCCTTGAAGCCCTCCTCCTCCGCATCCCTGGCAAAACGCTCGTACATGTCGGTCCACTCATAGTTCTCACCATCGGCAGCATGAAGTAAATTAGCCGCTGTATCTCCAAGCTCGCCAAGTGCTTTAAACCAAAGCTTTGCATGCTCCTTTTCATTGTTCGCGGTTGCTTCAAAGATTGCTGCAATCTGCTCAAAGCCTTCCTTCTTAGCAACGGAAGCAAAATATGTATACTTATTTCTTGCCTGAGATTCTCCTGCGAATGCTTCCATTAAGTTTTTCTCTGTTTTGGTTCCTTTTAATTCCATAGTATCTTCTCCTTTTTAATATATTTTTCAAGCCTCCACTGCAGTCCCTCCACTATACCCGAAAAGACTCTGTCAGTTTTATCTTATCTTACCATAGAATAACATATTTTGATCATTAATTCTACTGGCGATTAATAAATAATCATTTTTTATCGTTTTGTATACGATATCGTGTAGAAAACATATGGAAATTGTATGGATTTTTCTATAAACTCCTGTAAAATTTTTTCAATTCCTGTTTGGCCTGCGCAGGCAGAAACTTGTCAGGGATGCCAAGGATGGCTCCCTGTATCCCATACAGCATGTGAAGGCAAGCTCCGGGGTCACGCTGCAGCCGGATACGTAGAAATGCTTCCTCAGCGCCTATCTGCTGCAACTGTTCCGGCGTTTTAATACCAATGGCAAGTAAATTTTCCTCTAAAACCTTGCCCACATTGGGCAGATCAGATAGTTCACCCAACTTTTCACCCTCCATTTATTCCACAAAATTAGCTTTCCACGCAGGCAGCTTACGCATCATGGCTTCCGCAGCACTGGCGGCGACCGCTTGATCAAGCCCTTGGGTTGTTATGATAAAAGCAGTCAAGCCCTCCTTTTTTTCGTCGAAAGCTTGCATGGAGCCGTCCGGACGGGCACAGTAGACGCAGTAATCCTTGCTGGTATCACCCATTGCAAAATCGGAAGTGTCCTTCATGGGCATACCACAGGCAATACAAATTTTCATCATTTTTTCCTCCTGAAATCTTAGTTTGAGATGAGTGCTATAAAACTGTTCACTAATTCATTCTTGTAACGCTTCAACACCGATTCCCCGGGAGCGAATAAATCACTGTTCTGCAAGTAGTAATGAACCAGTCCAATCCATGTATTGAACATAATGTGGAGGGGAAGCTCTTTTATAATGCCCTCCTGTTTTCCGCGTTCAATGGCAACATTGAAATGCCGCGATAAGATAGATTGCAGCGCTATCACCATGTGTTTTACATCGTCCGGCAAGAATGGCATCTCTTTAATCAAGCCCTTATAGAAGGCTTCGTAGCCTTCCAGAACCTGTATGTGGGCACAGAGTAGATCAAAAATACTGCCCTCCGCTGTGGCAAGATTATGCAATTCATTGCCAATTTCATGAGCAAACTGCTCCAGGACACTGAGCTGCAAATCATCACGCGTTGGGAAATGGACAAATATAGCCCCATGTGATACACCGGCTTCTTTGGCAATAATATTTGTGGGTGTAGAAAAACCCTTTGCACCGTACAGGTACATTGCGGTTTTTATAATGTTTTTTTTGGTATTCTCTTTTTGAAGCTGTCGTTTTCCTGACACTATTTAATGACCTCCAGCTCATTGAGTATGAACTCATTATATATTTTTCTGTCCCGCATGTCAAGATGGAAAATATATGCCCAAATACAAATTATGTTCCACGCTCCAAAGATACCTCTGAAATGAAAGCATTCGGCAAAATGAAAACAGCCACATCATTTTTCTAAATGACATGACTGTTTTCTCAGTAAAATTTTTGGAACAATAACTCAACTCACTGACAAGTTCTAATTCGACTATGTGCCAGGTTTTACTTCATAAACGAATAGGAAATCCAGAAACCTCGCTGTTAATAAAAATATGTTTTCCATAGAATTCATTCTGTAATGTTCAAATAATAAAATACTTTATCGCTATTTTCTCGTTGACTGTTCCATGCTTCTTCAATAGCATCCTTAACATTTTTTGCATCTTGAAAGGCATTACCTCTTTTTCTGCAATGCTCTGCAAGCAATTTATCACTTATATCAAGATATACAATCACTTCAGAATCCAAAAGTATCAATGAAAATATTGGTTGACCAGCTTTAACCGTCACTCTTTCCTTTACAAGCCTTCTTGTAAAATATCCAATTTCCCTTGTCCATGGTTTCTGACAGATATATGCTTCCTCGTCCTTCGTAAGCTGTGGCCATAATGCCTCATCCATATCGACCGTTCCAGGTATTTGCTCCTTTAATGTGGACTTTCCACAGCAGGTAGTCCCCAAAACACAAATTCTTTCATTTTTATGCTTTTCAAATATTGCATTCAACACATTTATTGTTTCCTGTACCGACGTTTTTATCGCCATCTTCATTCAGCCCTTTCACTTCTTTAGTCCACTTTATTGATCGGCTGTCCGTTGGAAAAAGCTCTGATATTATCTTGAATCAATGAAACCAAGCGCTGTCTGGTTTCTAAGCCCCGCCATCCCATATGCGGGGTAATGATAACATTATCCATTGTATACAATGGACTTGCATCATCTAATGGCTCTACTTCCTGCACATCTAGTCCCGCGCCTGCAATTATATTATTTTGCAATGCGTCAATCAATGCTTTTTCATCAACCAGTGCTCCCCGTGCAGTATTGATTAAATATGCTGTCGGTTTCATCATTGCCAATGTTTCTTTATTGATCATATGTCTTGTTGACTCGTTCAAAGGGCAATTAAGAGAAATAAAGTCACTTTGCATTAAAACTTCTTCATTTGTTGTAAAATGAATTTGTTCCACGTCTGCTCTGGGGGTTCTGGCGGATACTAAAATTTTCATTCCCAATGCTTGCGCTACTTTGATTATTTCTTTCGCAATATTTCCATAACCGATAACTCCCAGTGTTTTACCGTTTAATTCCACATGGTCTACCATTAAGTGTTTATGGAAATTATCATGATTCCCTTCCGAAAGCATACGAATCTGTTTTTGCATTGAACTTGCCAGGTTTAAAATCATAAGAATAGCCGTGTGTGCCACTCTTTCACTGCTATACGCGGGGATGTTGCATAATATGATTCCCTTCTCACGTACCGCATCCAAATCTATGTTATTATATCCGGTTCCGGCTTCACAAATCATCTTTACACTATCCGGAAATCTTCTGATAATGTCACCTCTGACTTTCATTTCTTTCGTTATAACAATTGTAAAACCGTCAACCCGCTCCAAGATTTTATCTTCCGCTGTTTCTTCATAGATTACCACTTCAGAAGCAATTTGTGAGTAATCAATGTTCCCATCATAATTCACCAGGCCAGCATTCAATACCACAGTTTTATCATTCATAATTTTATCTCCCTTATATACAGCCATATCATTTATTCATGGTTTCCAGTTTCACCTATACGGTTAGCATAATATATTCCTCATCTGGTTGCTGGTATTTCACTTCTACACAGCATGCTTATCTGCTGGATAAAAATTCATCTGATAACGGTAAAAATCAATTCCATACATATATGTTTCCCCGCACCTTTCAAACCCGTTCTTATCATACAAAGCCAGAGCAGCAGGATTGGTTTTACTCACTAACATTCTAATGCCGTCAAAGCTTCTATCTTTGACTGCTTCAATAACATTCTGTAAGATAATTGTACCGATCCCTTGTTTTTGTAGTGTTGAAGTAACACCTATTCTTGCTAATTCACAAGGTTTTTGAGGTGTCCACTCAAAATGTTCCAATTCGTTAAATGAACCCGCCGCCGCTACAGCAATTATTCTATTATTATCTTTCAGAATATATAAGGATTTATTGCATATATCTGATTCAACCGTTTCATAATCTGGATATTCTATACTCCAAGTACACCCCTGAGTGCCAATTAAGCTGTGATAGATATCCATGATTTCAGAAGCATCATCTATATTTGCTAATAAAAAATCGTATTTGCCCATTATCATCAATCCTCCGCAATATTAATAATGTTTGTCAATGCAAATTACACTCTGATATCAGTTATGAGCATTTGGTGCATGCACCCTTATTTTACCACACAACGCAAAACAAGTCGATGCAATATTGCATCGACTTGTTTCTTTGTCTTTCGGCGAATTTTGTAGTAATCGCTGGAAAAAGATTTTTCAAAATAGCAAGATACAGACTGCGGCTTGGTCAACAAATCGGGATTTGATAGTTCGCATTCTGCTTAGTAATACCGTGTTAATATAGAACTTCAAAGGTAAACTTGCAAGGCTTATCACCATTTGTATTAAGTGGTGATGAATTGATTTCTTTCAATTTCAGCTTTACTCCCAAAGCATTTTGATAGTGATATAAAAAGTGTCCTGCACAACAACCGCAGTATGTAGGCGAAATGGAAAAAGGCTGTTCTAATTTTTTAATCGAACCACAGGAACAAGTGGTTTTACCCGTGTGAACACCGTTTTGATAGCCGCCAAAGGTAATCGAAAAGGTACCATCGTCATTCAGACAAGGCGACATCATATATTGAATACTTGACATCAATGCAAGTTTTTCAGTAAAAGGTTTATTCATGTGTTCCAAGGCAAACGCCTTACAGTCCTTTTCACGCTGACCTCCCTTGCAGCAGCCTTGCTTTTCCATAATTGAAAGACATTGCTCCTTTGTCAGCAGCTTATCCATTTTGTCAATTAGAGAAGTAATATTATGCGGATTATTGCAGTCAGCTTCAAAGTCCATTTGATCCATAATCTCGCCATTGATTTTCTGCTTTTTCATTGTGTCCCTTATCTTTTTTAAAGTCGGCATTATTATCCCTCCCGCAAATATACAAAATATTCAAAATATAAGTAATCCGCAAGTCTGATACTTCAATTTAAAATGACATTATGATGACATTATGCTTACACTATACGGATTTATTTACTTCGCCGTTTTATTGATAAAATCAATTTCATATTGCCCTTCACCGTATTTTCTTTCGTTGTCAGTAATCGTACCCTCTGTAAGAGTGATACGCAGAACGATTGAGTTCGGATTGTCTTCGTCGCCAACTTCATCGAACCAGTTGAAGACTTGTTTAAATTTCTCTCTGATTTTGGCATTCTTCTCGTCCTTGACCCAACCGAGATTTTCAGCCGTTCCCTGGAGAGCGTACCAATCTAACCCACTGACGGAAACCTCGTTGTTCTTCTCAATTTGCAGCATTTTATTTTTCCTTGCGTCCGTAGATACATAAAATACGCCGTCTTCATAATAAGCGCAAACCATACGGACAGCAGGGCGGGGATTACCGGCAGCATTCGGGGATAGTGATATTGTCGCAAGGGCAATAATTTCTTCTTTACCATTTCCGCAACGTTCCTCCATAAGCTTCATCGCATTTTCGTATTTGCTCATTTTAATTCTCCTTTAAAATATATTTTATTTATGCTGTAACTATAGTCAAACCACTTGAAACGCAGCTCAAGATTTACACTTCCGGCTTTAGCCATAAAGCGGGACGGACGCCGCCTGTACATTTGCCATCGCTGGTGTTGCCTTTCAATATATTGTTGCCCTGAATACCGATATTACCGTCACCGTGGATGTACACGGCTTTTACATTAACGCGGCCGGGCGACCGAAGCCACCACCACCAGCACCATTCTTTACCCTGAAGTCTTGCCAATCGCTTACTGTTATTCTCATCTTTTCTTTCGAACCAATACCTTTGATTTTTTCCCCGGTTTTGCAGTTTTGAACGGCTGTCACCGAAATATTTGCACACTTCCTCAAGGCTTAATAGAAATATACTGTCCCTCGTATCTGCTCCGCCCTTTGAACCATACCACTGATTATCCGGATTTTTATTTAACACCGGAATTATTCTTGACTTATCAGTTGAGTTGAATTTGTCATAGAACTCACCGTTAAGATATTTTCTTAACGCGCAGTCCGCCCATGTGATATCTTTATAAGCGTCATGGTAAGCACGTTGCTCGATTATTTCTTCCGTTATAACCAAAGCCGTGTCGTTTTGTATGTCAAGCACACGCCAGTTGTAGTCACCGAAGGATATTATCGAGCCAATTTTATAATCTTCCATTTTCCTTCTCCTTAATGGGGAATAGCAAATCAAGCTGTAAATAACTCATTTCCGAATTGTACTTTTCAATAAAGTTATAGAAATTCAAAGTTTCTTCAAAACCTTGGCCGTAAAGTGTTTCGGGCGATTCCCATCGTGGGGAATTCCAGTCATTATCGTATTTATCGCTTGCATTAACCCATTCTCTAAGCCTTCGCCAATCCTGGAAATCCCACGCCCTTAACACATGAGCGGCATATAACCCGCCGCTGAACTCCCGTCTAATTAACGGTGCGGGTATCACCATATTATCAGGAACAGACACCCATACTTCATATACCTGTGAGTTTTCGCCAAGTTCTACCGGACCTTGAGAGCAATCAAAACCGAAACTGCGTACGTCGGGTTTGATTTTTAACAATCCGCTCTCCTTTGTAAATTTACTTACCACCTCCGCTGCTTTGCCTTCACAGCCTTCTCCCGAAGCATAAGCGGCGGCTATGGTCATGGGCGGAAGATAAACAATCCTCACATCCTTGTCTTCGAGTTTCATTAATTCTTCGTTAGCTTTGTCTAATTCCTCCATTGATAAATTCTCCTTTGTCTCTTTAATTAAATTATCAGAAAAAGGAAGAGAGCTTATAACAGAGAACACCGATTCGTCGGCAAGGAGTTTTAAATTAACACCGGCTTTTTTATTGATTTCCTCAACAAAACGCGTCAATATGGATTTAACGGTAGACAGCGCAGTAATTTCGCCGTCTATTTCGCTTATGTTTTGCCTGAAAATTTCCACTGCTTCCGCCGCGTCGTTATTGTTAAGGATGCTTATGATTTGCTTCACAGGAACACGCAGCTTACGCAGGACAATGATTTGCCGCAAACGACTCATGGCGTTTTCATCATAAACCCGGTAAGCATAATCGTCTTTGCGCAGACTTTCAATTAATCCCGCTTGTTCATAATAGCGTAGCATTCTTGTAGAAATCCCGTAATCCCTTGACACCTGGCTGATTGTTTGTAGCTCCATATCATAACCTCCTGCTTTTCCTGATTTTGATTATAAAGTACGACACGGTGTCAGAGTCAAAAGGTTTATAAAAATATTCGTATTTTATGCTTTCAAATAAGGATTATATAAATTTTCCGATTTTCCGTGATGGTATAACCTAACGCAGAAAAGATTTTTTTCTGTCATAATTACATAATTATACTAAGCAATTGTTCTACGATCAAGAGTTAGAGATTAAAACTAATTTCTATTTATTCATTTCTTCAATGAAACACTTCTATATTAATTATACCACTCTTTTCCAAATAAAAAAAGACCTACTCCACCTTGGCGGAAGTTCGGTCTTTCTTTGGAGTAATAGCAGAAAAAAGATTTATGGGCCAAGCCGCATTCTTGTTATCTGATCAATAAA
>JAEZFH010000087.1 GCA_023437885.1 Bacillota bacterium
GATTTCAGGCACTGATAGCTTTCGTTGCTGATGACATGCTCCATCTTACAGGCATCCTTTGCCGCAGTATCGCTGTTGACGCCGGCATCAATCAGAAGCTGTGTCAGTGTTTTGTGGCGGTCGTACATCTTTGAAGCAATGTCATAGCCGGACGGCTCAAGAACAATGGACCCATCCTCCTCAACATGGATGAAGCCGCTTTCCCGCAGCTTTTTCATGGCGACGCTCACGCTGGCCTTGGAAAAGCCCAGCTCGTTTGCAACATCGATGGAGCGGACTTGTCCGTTCTGCTCCTTCAAAATCAATATCATTTCCAAGTAGTTCTCGGCGGATTCTTTTATCTGCATCAGCGCACCTCGAGTTCATAATATAGTGAAAGTGTAGTAGAGCATATTGTGAAAGGAAGATCGTTTCACATCCGACATTGAGTGGCCTGACGGCCAAATGGTCGTGCAATATAGTTATATATTAACTCAGATAAGCTGTATTTACAATAGTTTTATGGGGTTGTGGATAATCTCTTGCGACAGGCAAATTGTAGCAAGAGATACCCGATGGTCCGGGGATTATGGGTTAGCAGTAAGAAAATGGAATGTTACCCATATAGCCCTATACAAAGGGGAGGAGATTTAGTATAATTATATTCTGACAAGTAAAATCGGCACAAGCCCTCGAAAGGAAGGTGAACGCTCTGTATGGAGATTACTTATATCGGTCACAGCGGTTTTCTGATGGAATGGGAGAACTGTTATTGGCTGTTTGATTATTATACGGGAAGCATTCCTGTGTTGGATCCGGGAAAAAAGCTCTTTGTTTTTTCCAGTCATAAGCATGCAGACCATTTTAACCCTGAGATATTTTCGCTGAAGGATCAATACCCCAATATCGAGTATATATTGTCTTCCGATATCAGACTTCCCAAGGAATACCGGGAGACTGCAGCAGCTTCAACCAGAGATAGGATACGTTCGGTGGAGCCCCGCGGGGAATACCTGCTTCAGGATGCCCAGGGACACCGGATTGTATTAAAAACTCTGCGGTCAACAGATTGCGGTGTGGCCTTCTTATTATCCTACCGGGAAACAACCGTTTATCATGCGGGAGACCTGAACCATTGGATATGGAAGGGTGAGGTGAAGCAGGTCAATAACAATATGACAGCAATGTTTGAGAAGGAAATGAAGGAATTGCAGGAGCTTTCCATTGATATTGCCTTTGTCCCCCTGGACCCGCGGCAGGAGGAGTGGTATTACCTGGGAATTCAGAAGCTGTTGGATACTGCCAGGGTCCGGTATGTATTTCCGATGCATTTTTGGGACAAACCGGAGATTGTTCAGCAATTCCGGCAGGAGAGAGGCAGCTATATGAATGGGGCCCAGCTGATGGATGTGAAGGAAGCAGGTCAGAGGTGGCGTTTGGAAGACCTGTGAAAGGTCTGGCAGAATGACCGGCTTTAGAGAGGTAGCGGTATCGGAGATGGTAAGCCGCAGCTAGGAGTAGACAGTATGGAAGAGATAATTGTATTGAATATCAGATTTAAATTTGGACAAATAGAGGATGAAATTCATCCGGTTGTAATAAAAGACGATAAAAACATGATATTAATTGATTGCGGATACACGGGTTTTCTTCCTCTTGTGGAAAGGGCAATGGAAGAGAAGCAGCTTTCCTGCCGTGATCTGACCCATGTGGTGATTACACACCAGGATCATGACCATATGGGGGCTCTATACGAATTAAAGGATAAATATCCCGGTGTTAAGGTGGTTGCAGGAAAGCTGGAAGCCCCTTATATCTCCGGCAGTCGCAGATCATTGAGGCTGGAGCAGGCAGAGCAGATGCAGTCCGAGCTGCCTGAGGACCAGAGGGAGTTTGGAGAGGCCTTCTGCAATATATTAAGGGCAGTCAGACCGGTTGCTGTGGATACTCTGGTGGAGGACGGAGCTATCCTTGACTGGTGCGGAGGCTGTACCATCCTTGGGACTCCGGGGCATACCCCCGGGCATATCTGTGTCTATCATCACGGAAAAAATACACTGATTGCCGGAGATGCCGCAGTATTGGAGGAAGGCAGGCTGATGGTTGCAAATCCGCAATATGCCTTGAACCTTGATCAGGCGGAAGCGTCTCTGCAGAAAGTCAGGAATTGCGGTGCGGACACAATTATCTGCTATCACGGCGGCACCTGGGTGCGGTGAGTGCGGATGGAAGTAACGTGGACAGAGTTTGGAAAGGAAGGATGTTTAGATGAAAATTATTATGTATGGTGCCGGCATTTGCCCGGATTGTGTGGAAGCGAAGGAGATACTGGAGAAGCGCTCGGATATCGAGCTGGATTACCGCAATATTACCATGGATACAAAGACCTTGAAGGAATTTCTGTTATACCGGGATCATGATAGTTTGTTTGAGCCGGTTATCCGGGAGGGGCGCATCGGAATTCCCTTCTTCTTGCTGGAAGACGGTACCAAGTCCTTCGAATTATCTGATATTGTTGCAGGGTACAGTGCAGAAAGTTCAGTGACCGCCTGCTCGTTGGACGGGAAGGGCCATTGCTGATAAATGTGTTTCCTGATTTTAAGAAAGGCTTGAAAGGAGAGAAGTGTATGCAAAAAATCGTTCCCCATTTATGGTATGACAGGGAGGCAGTAGAGGCAGCCAATTGGTATGTCAGTCTGTTTGAAGATTCAAGGATATTGAACGTTACAAAGCTATATGATACTCCGTCCGGGGATGTGGATCAGTTGGATTTTCAGCTTGCGGGTCTTCGGTTCTCGGCAATCAGTGCCGGTCCTTATTTTAAGCTGAATCCGTCCATTACTCTGATGGTGGCCTGTGACACAAAGGAAGAGGTTGACCGGCTCTATGGTGCCCTGTCCGATGGCGGAACAGAGCTTATGCCCCTGGGAGAGTACCCATTCAGCAAATGGTATGCTTGGATTGAGGATAAGTATGGTCTGGGCTGGCAGCTCATGCTGGCAGAAGGCAGCAGGGAGCAGCAGAAGATCAGGCCCTGCCTGCTGTTTAGTGATATGGTATGCGGTCAGGCGGAGGAAGCGGCTGAGTATTATGCCACAGTATTCAAGGATGCCCGGAAGGGCTTTATTAACCGTTACGGTGCCGGTGAAGCAATGGACCATAGGGCAAAGATAAATTATGGAGAATTAAATATCTTTGAAACTCAGCTCATCGTCATGGATCACGGCTTTGGAGGGGATTTTACGTTTAATGAAGCTTTTTCCTTTATGGTCCTATGTGATGATCAGGAGGAAATTGATTACTACTGGGACCAGCTGTCCCATGTACCGGAAGCAGAGCAATGCGGATGGGTGAAAGACCAATTTGGCTTATCCTGGCAGATTGTTCCGGCTAAAATGGACGAAATACTGTTTCATGGCAGCACGGATGAAGTCAGGCGCGTGACAAAAGCATTTTTGCAGATGAAGAAGTTTGATTTGGCTGCGCTGGAAAAAGCCCGTATGGGAGGTGAATAAGAATAGCTTGACATTAGTTTGTTGTCAAACTATAATATGGATATGAATACACGAGATGCAATATCATTAATAGCACGGGTAAGACAAAGGGTCAATGGAGTCATACTCAATGAGATTTCCAGGCATGGTATGGAAGGTATCGTTGTATCCCACGGTGATGTTTTATATGCACTATTTCACCGCGAACGAATGACGATGGCAGAAATCGCGGATAAAATTGCCAAGGACAAATCAACGGTTACCGCATTGGTCAATAAATTGATATCCCTGGGATATGTAACAAAGGAACGGGATTATATGGATGCAAGGGTCGTATATGCAAGCCTTACACCGAAAGGGAGAGAATTGCAGCCGGTCTTTGAGGAGATATCGAACCAGGTGATGGAGCTATTTTATAATCATATTTCCGAGGAGGAAAAAGAGGAGCTGATCCGGATATTAAGCAAGATTGAGAATAATTTTGAGAAGCCGGAATGAGCAAAATTTTAATCCGAACAGCGGAGAAAAATAATAGAAAGCGCTGGTTATAGCTTTCTATTATTTTTAGATAAAATGTTTGATATCAAATTATAAAAGAGAGGAAGAAGAGATTATGAGGGATTATTCTAAAGAATTGCCGGTACACAAGGAATGTTATGTCGGAGAAAATGACCTGTTTCTGGAAGTTTATGAAGGGGAAGGTCAATATGAAGGAGAGGGCCAATATGCAGGAGAGGGCCAATATGAAAGAGAAGTCCAATATGCAGGAGAGAACCGATATGAAAGAGAGGAGCGACAAGAGGAGAAGGGCAAGCGGCCTCCGATTTTGTTTGTTCATGGAGCCTATACAGGAAGCTGGATGTGGAGCAAATATATTACATATTTTGTACGAGAAGGTCGGCGTTGCTATGTGATGAATTTGAGAGGTCATTATAAAAGCAGGGGAATGGATCTGAGCCGGGTTACCTTCGAAGATTATTTAAAGGATGTGGAGGAGGTAATTGCCGAAATCGGTGAAACCCCGGTTGTAATCGGCTTTAGCATGGGAGGGATACTATGCCAGAAACTGGCGGAGAAGCTCACCTATGCTGGTTTGGTTCTCATTGATTCCAGCATATGCAGGGAGGTGAACCGGATTGCACCCTATGAAGCTCCTGCGGAGCCTGACCTTGGCCTGATTGTGCCGGCTCCGGAACGGGAGGAATCCGTAAGTATGGATGAATCCAAAGAGGATATTGCTTTTCAGAGAAAATACTTATCCATGGAGTCAGCGAAGGCATTTTATGAATGCGGCTGCTGGATCAGAGGAGTGGAGGGAGTCCCGGTAGACCGGGAGCTCATTCGTTGTCCGGTATTGGTGATCAGAGCAGAGAATAATGAGGAGGAACGCAGGCGTGGAGAAGCGGAGGCCGGGTACTTTGGAGCAGAGTATGCCGGATTCGAGAATGCAACACATACCGGACTGCTTGTCGGGCAGCAGGTTACCCGGGTTATCCGGCAGATTGACGGATGGTTGTGCAGGAATGGGCTGTAATGAAGACTATTAAAGGCAGACTATTTTAGGCAGACCAATGATAGGTTAAATATTTGTTGCTGTGAGCACTTGCACAAGGATTAAATTTTGTGATATGATCAGATATTATTAATAGTTAAAGTAAAAAGGCTAAGGAGAAGAGAGTAAGATGCGTTCGATAATTGAAGTTAAAAATTTTACTAAAAAATATGGTGACTTTATAGCTGTTAATGATATCTCTTTTCAAGTGGAGGAAGGGAGTATTTTTGCTTTTCTGGGACCGAACGGTGCAGGTAAAAGTACGACGATCAATACATTATGCACCATATTTGAAAAGACATCCGGGGTCCTGCTGATCGACGGCAAGGATGTTACCACACAAAAAAGTGAAGTAAGATCAACGATTGGAGTTGTATTTCAGGATTCAACCCTGGATTCCAAGATGACCATTGATGAAAATCTGAAAATGCACTGTGTTTTTTATAACATACCGAAAAAGGAAGTGGAGGAACGGATACAGTTTGTATTAAAGCTGGTGGATTTATTGGAGGAGAGAAAGAAGCTGGTTTCTGCCCTGTCAGGCGGAATGAAACGCCGTGTGGAAATCGCCAGGGGATTAATCCACTATCCGAAGGTGTTGTTTCTTGACGAGCCGACCACGGGACTTGACCCGCAGACACGAGCCCATATCTGGGAGTATATTATCAAGCTTCAGAAGGAGAAGAATATCACTATTTTTCTTACGACACATTATATGGAGGAAGCGGAAATTTGCAATAAGATTGCGATTATAGACAACGGAAGGATAGTCGCTCATGATACCCCCTATGCTTTAAAGAAGGAGTTCACCAGGGATAAAGCATATATCACCACCAAAGATGAAGCCGGGCTGGAACAGCTCTTAGCACAGTACGAACTGAATTATGTAAAAAAAGAGGGATATTACAGGGTGGAGGCCGAAAAGCTGGATTGCCTGCTTCAGGTTCTAAGCCTCCATAAGGAAGAGATCAGCAATATAGAAATTAAAAAAGGTACATTTAATGACGTTTTTCTGGAGATAACCGGCAAGAAGATCAGGGAGGAGGCATGATATGAATACTGTATTTGCGTTATGGAAAAGAGGATTGAAGGCCTTCGTAAGAAATAAAACCGGATTAATATTTTCGCTTATTTTCCCCTTTTTCTTCGTCTATGTTTTCGGTGCAATCTTTAAAAATGATTTTATAGAAAATCCGATTGCATATATGC
>JAEZFH010000171.1 GCA_023437885.1 Bacillota bacterium
TAAAACCACATACATGCGTGCCTCGGTGAGAGAAATCGATAAAAGACAGCAGATACGTACTTTAGAAGCAGATTTCGAGCTATATCTGAACGATGCATATTATGATAGAAATATTCTTGGAACCCGCCCGAGTAATTCCCTTGGCTATGCAAAGCTGATCGAATTGCTGAAGGCTTCGGAGGCACATACAATTCTGTTCGGTGAAACTGCAAGCTTGGAACAGGCGAAGCACCTTCTGGACTTGCTCCTTGCCGGAACCAAACGAATTATAACTACAGGGCATTGGCCTACGGCTGATGATATCATTTCCTATTTTGTTCTTGCTCATGGCGGTTATGGAAATGCCGGGGCAGAAGATATTGAGAGAGTCATAGCGAGGCTGCTGCATATTGATGTTCATCATGTAAAGGATAATAACGGGCACCGCTATATCGACCGTATTACCGAGATTATTCCCCGCGAGACGGATCCGATTGAAATGGAAGCTTCAAAGATTCCGAAGGGGGGAATCGAAGGAAGGCTGGAGAGAATAGCCAACATCCTGGAACGTATGTCTGGAAGAATATCTTATGAAACAAAGGACATTGTGATCTATGAGCATGGTGAATACCGCATGGTTCATTCCCTCAGCGAAAGGCTGACGGATATCATTCTTCGTAGTCTTCCTCCTGAGGAGAAGCTTCCCTTTCTAGAATTCAATCGGATCGCTGAGGGAGGTGTCAGGGAAGCTTGCTGAACGATAGGATATCCGGAATCATAACACCCACCCCGCTTGCGGATGAAATCAATCATTCTGTAAATCAAAAAGATCTACTTCCTATTATAATAACTTTTATCGTCCTTGCTTATGCTTGTGCCATGACAGTGCTGATATGGCGGGGGCAAACAAAAAGGAAGCTTTGGACAGCCAGAGGAGCTCCAAAGAGTACAGAAAAGAGCTACGATCGGATTTGTCTTAAGATTTATCGTACAATGAAGTCCACACTTCTTACCAGAGATTATATCGAAAAGCTGTCCTACCAGTTCAGGCTCATCAGCCCTTGCGACAGCAAGGAGATTGCCCGCAGAACAGTCGGTACATGCATAATCTGTGTTATATTCAGCATAACAATCTTTCTTTTTCTTTTCATAACAAACCCCAAGCTTATCACAATGATTATAACGGTGGCCGCCATTCTCATACTTAATCACGAGGTAGCAGGAAGAATGGCGAAATCATTTGAAATAAAGCTGAATCTGGAAATACAGCAGCTGATAGAAAATGAAGTACATAATTATTATGTGAATTACCGTGTTGATGATGCCCTTTATCTGTCCATTGACAGCCTAAGTCCCAATATGAGGGTGGCTGCCGATCAGATATATCAATTGTTGTTGTCCGATGATCGGGAGCAGGCACTCAGAGAATATTATGAGAATATACCCAATCGATACCTTCGCGAATTTGTATCCTTATGTGTGGGTGTTGCGGAACGTGGTGATGGAGAGGTGAACGGAAAACATATATTTGTCCGAAACCTGGAGAATTTATATTCCCAGCTTGAGATTGAGATTGATAAGCTGCAGAGAATCAATATGGAATTTGCAGGAGTAATCCTGATTGTCATTCTTCCCATTTTCTGTATTGATCTCGTCAAATGGTTCTGTATTAGCATAAAAGAGAATATGGGAGCGTTTTATTATGGAAAAACAGGATTTTTGATTGATGTGGGGCTTCTGGCTGTTATCGGTGCTATCTATACGATAATGCACAAAAGTGCCGAATACCGGACCTTTCATCAATCCACCCATCAATGGCTTCATTCCTTGGACCGGCTTCCCTGGATCAGAAAAGCAATGGATAATTACAGTAATAAGAATGCTTCAAAAATGGAAGGGTTGAGGCGTGTACTTAAGAATAACGGATATAATATCACACCGAGACATTTTGCATTGAGAAGCTTCCTGCTTGCTGTTGCTGTATTCTGTATCGGATTAGGCGTTACGGCTTATCTTGATCACAGCAGCAGGGAGGCTTTCCTGATAGCAGACCGAGGGACAGTAGCATCACTTACATCGGCAGCAGATGAAAAACAGTATGACAAAATGATACATACCATTCAGGAATATACTAAAAGCTATGTGCTGTATGATAAGAAGAAAACATTAAGAAAAATGCCGGATCAACAGGAAGGTCTGAAGAACCTCATCCAGGAGGAGTTTTATAATAAGCTTGTTGCAGAGGCACTTGCAAGAGAGATCTGGAGACGGGTGGAAGAATACAGAGCGTCCTATGTGTCTTTGACAGATGTAATTCTATGTATGCTCCTTGGCATATGTTCCTATTTCCTTCCATCCATAATGCTGAGCTATGGAGCGGCTGTATCAAGAGATACCGCGGAAGATGAGGTCCATCAGTTCAATGCACTGATTGGCATGCTGATGTATGATAAAACAATGACTGTAAAGAAGCTGCTTATTGAGATGGAATCCTTTGCAGTTATTTTTAAGCAATCCCTGCGCAATTGCATCAATAATTATGGTGCAGGTGATGACAGAGCATTGGATATCCTCAGGGAAGAGGAGCCATACGGAGCATTTGTAAGAATTATTGACAATCTGATGCGTTGTGATGATATGCCGATTTACGAAGCATTTCATGAGGCAGATACCATGAGAGACGGGTATCTTTCAAAGCGCAAGCTGGCAAATGAAAAATCAATCAGGAAAAGAGTACTTCGCGCCTATATTCTGGCAGCAGTTCCATTTTTATTGCTTTTTGCTTATGGGATCATACCTACCTTACAGGCTTCCATTTACGAGATAACACAAACATTGAAAGTACTGGAAGGAACCTGGTAATAACAGAACATCAAATCTTATGAATAAGGGAGAAAATACTATGAAAACGAAGAATGCAAGTAATCTGGTCGTAGGAATTGTCTTAACGCTATTTACCATTATTATAGTCGGGGTTGTGATCCTGTGGGGATCAGGATATTTTGGACAGAACAAGAAGACGCTCGATAAGAGTACCGCCAAGATAGATAAAGCAATCGGTTCCATGTCGGAGTTTGATCTTGAAGTGTATGACGGCAAGTCTATCAGAGGAGATGCTCTTGAAGAGCTGATCCGTGATTTGAGAGAAGATCAGGTTGTAGTTTCGATAGGTATCAAAACACTGAGTACAGGAATCTCCGGTGTGGCAAAGTATTATAATTATGGCTACGGAGGAAAAGACGATACTGCCGATATCACCCCATCGCCTGCACTTACACCAAATCCGCCGAAAGAAAAAAATTCTGCTGATTATGTTAATCCAAACGGAACTTTCAAGGGAAAAGTTGTACGAAATAAAAATGATGAGATTGTATTAATTGAGTTTACCCAACAGCCATAATCATACATGGTGAATTATTGTAGCAGGGGGATGGTCTATGAAGCATAAAAACAGTGAATTACCGGCGTACTGGATTTTAGCACTGTTTGGCATTGTAATTACGGCAAGCATCATTATCTATGCAAAGCTCTTTTATGATGATATGAAACGTACCTCGGATACGGTGATGGAGCATACTTCAGAGCTGGCAGATGATCTTAGCGAATATGAGATCACCATGTACGAAGAGGAAGAAATCAAAGGAAGTGAGGCTGTTAATTATATAAAAAGGCATTTAGGCCGTTATACAGCAGCTGAATCAGCCCCCTTCTTTGTACGCGTTAAAACAGTGTTTGCCGGAACCACCTATATCAATGAGTACACAAACAAAGCACATATCAAGGATATCAGAAATGTTTCGGCTGTTGAAAAATTTATAAAGCCTACGGGCTGCTTTTATTGTGAGGTAATTCGGTCAGAAAATAAAGTGATTTTAGGAGTAAGCTTTACCCAGAAATAGCATTGTTCTCCAGGAGGCAATTATGAAAAATACGGTTATTCATATGTTGGAAACGGTCTTCGGTGCGATACTTTTTGCGTTAAGTTTATTTCATCTGACTGAGCAGGAAAAAAATCTAAATCTTTTAACGAATACGGTAAAGGAAAAACTGATGGAAGCTGAAAATATCTATCAGGAGTATAATCTGGTTGATTTAAACCAAGTGCCAAGGGAAGTACTTTTCGCTATAGTGATGGGATATCGTGAGTATCCCATCACTATAGATGGTGTAGTGATCAGGGCAGACGATAACGACTATGAATACTATTTTGGCTTGATAAAGGATGGTATCTATCAAAAAAAGTACGACTATGATGCAAATCATAATATTATCCAGGTGAATTTTTCATATGTAGGCTTATAATTACTCACCGTGAGTAGAAAGGATAGAATAGGATGGACTTTCCCGGACGTTTGATAGCAGCATTTCTTGCAATACTATTAATTACGTTCTTTCCAGTGCAATATATCGCCAATACCGCAGAAAGAAATATAGATTCGTATGTCGAAGAACATACGGAATACTTCTCGGATACGATTCGAAACAATGGCTTTCTGGATACGGCCACTTATGAAGCCTACATAGAAACATTGGATTCCTCCGGAGAATATTATGACGTGGAAATAGAGGACATTCACCCGGTAACAGGGGATGAAGTAGCGAAGTTTGATGATAGAGAAGGCGTGGTAAATTTATCTGCTAAATCATCAGGTTCGACGGTTAATGATAGGAATGGATCTTCTTCGGAAAACAAGCCCCAATTTCTAAGTTTAAACAAAGAAGGTGAAGTAAACGGTATGAAGCTTCTGCCTTCAGAGGATGATGAAATTCAATCATTCGCAACTCACGTACATACGGCCGATTGCTATGAAGGACATCAGCATATTGATCCACTGAGCGGAGTTAACTTGAGCAATGCACCGATTAGAATACAGTATGAGTCTGGATCGATGTATTACTATAATGGTACTTACTATCCGTCAGACGTAAGAGTCAGCATTCGATGTGGACAATGTAATGCAGAGATATATGTTTTTTCTATATACAGAGGCACTTCTGCTAAGTTGGCGGATGTTTATATCGTTGATAAAGGAGTTTTCTCATTTAGTAGAGTAGCCCATGGTGGGGTAGATAGATATGGAGATCCAAATTTTCTGGTGAGTACTATTTATAGTCAATTTTTATATTACAATCAACTTGCCGGAAGCATCCCAGGTGGAGGTTATGATCAATCAGGAAGGATATATACGAGTGGTATTTTTAATTTCAGTCTTGCAGGATTACCTAGTTGGGATAGTAATGCTGTGTTAAGCTACAAACCGTTTACTGGTTGTACTAATGCAAGAAATTTTGGACATACAATGAACGAGAATGCATGTTATTCAGTGGGCTATAAGGGAAAGATAAAGTTAACTGGAAGTGTTTATTGGAGTGATAATGCAGATAATGTAGGCTTCAATGTAACGTGCAATACCTGTAGGAAGGAAATATTACAATGTAGTATTAAGATATACTCGCCTGGAGGCAGTAGTTCTGGATATTCTTCTGCAAGTTCATTTGCAAGATTTCAAGTTAAAAATAGTTCAGGCAATATGGAAGACCTTTATATTAATACGAGTATGGGTGCACATCTTGGTTCTTCAGATAGAGATTGGGATAACTTAAGAACATATAGTAGCGAAATGTCTTCTGCTTATAGGCAGTTGCGCGACAAGTTGGCGCCATATACTACTTATAGAGATGGAAGTAGTTATGGTAATATAAGCGCAGATTCTACCGATTTCCCACTTACTGGTTTTCCTATTAGGGGTGGATCATATCCTGGGTCTGCGCTGATATGGTTGCCCTATATGGGATGCGCCTATTGCGGCACTTATGGTACAAATTACTCTTGTGGTCTGCCCCTGGACACAACACCCGACTGTGACAAGGTTGTTACATCTATCACACCTACGAATCCTGTGCAGACAGTAAAAAAGGGAGAAAGCATCATAACAACTGCAACAGCAACTTATTTAGACGGACATAACGAAATAGTCAATTGTACCAGCAACTTTAATACAAATCAGGCTGGGAACCAGACAGTAACGCTTACCTATAGCGGCCTGGTCGGAAATGCTAAGACTACCGGAACAAGGACTTGTACGGTGAATGTAACGGTGATTGATAAAAATCTAGAATATATTACCGTCGTACCATCATCAATAACAGTACGCTTTATGGGTACACCCTATTTCACTGTTACGGCATATTATAGCGATGGAAGCTCTGCAATCATTCCCTCCGGTAAATATAGCACATCTACATATAATACATCCATAAGCGGGAAACAGTCATTCGTTGTAGCTTATACTGAAAATGGTATTATTAAAACGGCGTGGGTAGATTTATACGTAGACAGCTTGCTTTCAATTACTCCGATGCCAAATGAGGTTACGGTAGATAAATACACAAAGACATTGCCGATTTGGATTAATGCAAATTATTTATATACCGGAAGTAGAGGCTTAGTGAGCGGCTTTACCGTGAGCGGATATAACCCTGCGGTTATTGGAAATCAGACAGCAACCGTGTCTTTTTATGACCAGTGGAGAACAGTAACGGCAACAGTGCTTGTCCATGTTACGCCATTACATAACATCTGTTCCAGGTGCGGAAACAAATATGAAATGAATCCGGATGATACTGACCCCGGCTGCTCTTTCTGTAAGGGAATCGTATCCGGAATTACCGTGTCTCCGGAAGAAGTGGAAGTGACCCAGGGAAACAGTATTCCTATCACAGTCCGTGCGGTATACCGGGATGGAACATCAAAGATAGTAACGGGATGGACCAGCAATTATGACCCGAATAAGATTGGGTTGCAGCCGGTTACGATAGAGTACGGAGGACTTGCGGCATCAATCTATGTATGGGTAAAGGAAGCGGAAATTGCCTGTCCCATTTGCGGAACGTATTATCCAGCCTCGGAAGGGAGGTGCCCGGTCTGTCGGGAGAAGATTAACGGCATTCATGTGTTTCCCGGGGAAATAACCGTTAACCAGTATGAAAACATTGTGCTGGAGGTAACCGCTACCTATGCAGACGAGGTATCAGCTCCGGTTACAGGCTGGAGCATTGACAGGACATCATCGACAGCGGGGGTATTTACCGCAACCGTGAGTTACTCAGGCTTCACAGCGCAGGTGAAGCTTACCGTACTGTCAGCTTCTTCAGTGACATGTCCAATCTGTGGATTGGTTTATGATGTGGGAGAATATCCGAATGGCTGTCCTGTATGCTCCAGGGAGATTACCGGAATAGAAGCATTTCTTTCCAGTGGGTCCCGTCTGGTGCAGTATGGTTCCGTCCCGGGGATATCTGTAGTCCTAATATTCAAGGATACCCACAGGGAGATCATAGAAACCGGATATAAGACAGAGGGGTTCAATCCCTTCCAAATGGGAGAGCAGACAATTACAGTCCGTTACCAGGAATTTTCCTGTACCCTGGATGTCAAAGTAGTGAACACGTTGGAGACAGTAACATGCCCGAACGGACATGTCTATTACCTAAACGAGGATGGATCTGATCCCGGCTGTCCCTTCTGTGGCATAGCTGAAACTGTTGGACTTGTGATTTTTTACGATATTACCTATCTTCCTGAGATTTTGGAGGAATTATATACAGACGGAACTTATTACTTTAATCAGAATAACTTCCTGACCGTTCGGGTGACGAAAAGGGATCATTCTCTGGTGGCAAAATTACAGGAAACAAGTTTTAAATTGGTTATGCTCGGAAGAAAAAGACGTTTTACCTATGGCGGAGAGGTATTATAACTATGGTGGATAAACTGTTCAAATTTATATTTGATATTGTAATAGCAATTATTATCATGTTTGGGGCAGTCCTGATATATTTTGGCCTGAAGACTGAAAAAGTAATAGGGACAATGGACAGTATGATCACGGAGGATTTCCTCACAGAAATGAAGAAGGATAGCCGCCTTAATTATGTTGAATATGAGGATTACATCCGGCAACTTTCCATGACGGGAACCGTATATGATCTCCAGTTTGAACATAAGTATAATATTTGGGAGCCGGAATACCGGATGCGGACCATTGAGGAGATTATAGCAGCTCAGAAGGCTGCCTATACCGGGGAAAACATTTATCATTATCGGGAAGTAGTGACCAGCCGCCCAACGGTTACCGACCCAATCGACAACAGCGGTCTGACCATGAACACGGAGACAAACGAAAGTGTTCTTGCCGCTGCAGTGAATACCCCCTCCTCCGGACATACTCATACAGATTCCTGCTATGCCGGGCATAAGCATAAAGGTTCTGATAATTTAACTTTTACGCACTCCCATGCTCACAATACCATAAGTTCTTGCACAAGATATTTATATGTATCTGGCTTTGATGTACACTGTAACAATTGTGGCTCAGATTATTATTACAATGTTGCGATTTATTATTGGGACGGTAGTCGTCCTCAGCTTGCCGGAGCAGTAGATAATTCCGGTGTAGAAAAATGTAAGAATTGTAATGGTACATGGCTGAACAAAGATTACAAACCAAAGTATTATTACTCCTGCGGTTATGTGGCGGATTTGGATAATGACGGGTGGTACGATGAAATACCAAATGGAGAATATA
>JAEZFH010000210.1 GCA_023437885.1 Bacillota bacterium
CGGTAAAGCAGGATAGGGAAACCATCGGCAGGGAGGCGGCAAAAAAACTGATCCGGCTGATCGAGACCCACAATGAAGAGGCATTGGACACCGTATTTATAAAGCAATCCCTGCTTATCGGAAATTCAGTAAGAAGAATAAATTAGACACCGGCCCGCTCTGTCTGTGCGTGGGACGGAACGGAAGAAAACAGCGCGGGGAGGAGGTGCTTGCTTGACATTAGTATACAATTACCTGCTGGAAAGCTATCCGGTAAAACGGGAAGTGATGTATCCGGCTCATAAAAGAAGTGAACTAAAAAAGGTATACAACAATATTGTAAGTCTTAGCAAGCGTTCCCCTCTCTATAAGGTGAATCTGTCCAAAGAAAATCAGGATTATATCATCGGTATTAAGGAGGCAGCTCTTGAACTGAAGGTCAGGCTGGCCGGGATGTCCCAGCCGGAGAACTCCGGTTTTGATTCCAAAACGGTTGCCATCAGTGATGAGAGAGTGCTGGAGGCCAAGCTTTTGGCGGAGGATACGAAAGGTCTTCCAGACACCATGAGCTTTGAGGTGACTTCCCTTGCGTCAGTCCAGACAAATTCCGGAAAGGAATTATTGCTGGAGTCCAAGGGATTGCCGCCGGGGACCTATGAATTTTATGCAAAGGTGGGAGAACAGACCAGAAAGCTCACCTATCTGCATGAAAGACGGATGGAGAATCAGGAAGCGCTGAAGAAGATGGCAGAATATCTGAACCTGGCAGTACCTGGGGTTAAGGCGGCGGTGGAAGCAGGTAAAAGGGAGGGCTACGGTAAGCTTGTAATTGTATCGGAGCAGGCGGGAAAAAACGGTGAGATGGCCTTTCAATTCACAGATTCGGAGAATTATCAAACCGGTGTTACGGATTATTTTGGAATGAACCGGGTGGAAAAGGCTTCTACACAAGCCCATTTCAGCATTAACGGAGTAAACCGGCAGACGGCAACCAATGTCTTTAACCTGGAGGGAAAGCTTCGAATTACCCTGAAGGATACCAGCGAGGAGCAGGTAACCATCGGGATTGTTCCTGACGGTGACAAGATATTAACAGCAGTAGAAGCCGTATTGAATACCTACAATGGATTGATCCGTCTTGCTCATAACAGGACCAGGGACAATGGGGAGCATTACCGGGCGTCAAAGCTGATCGGCGAGATGAAAAGCCTGGAGAAGGTCTATGGTGAGGAAGTTGAAGCCTGCGGGATTGAGGCGGATGAGAACGGCTACCTGTCCCTGAAGGATCCCCTGGCAGTTTTGGCTGCACGGGACGGAGGGATGGAGAGTTTGTTTTCAAGAGAAAACGGATTTATCGCAAGGCTCATGGATAAAGCGGAGGCCATTGCAATAAATCCGATGGAATATTTGGACAAAACCGTGGTTACCTATCCTGATGCAGAAGGTAAAACCTATCCGAATCCTTATATCACATCCATGTACAGCGGATTATTTTTCAGCTCTTATTGTTAAAATAAGAGCTTGTTTTTACATATTCGCTGGGAGTGATACCGATCCGCTTCTTGAAGATCCTGCTGAAGTAATTGGGATCCTTGTATCCGACCATGAAACATACTTCCTTTACCGTCAGATTGGAGTTGGTCAGCAGCTCCTTTGCTTTTTTAACACGCAACATAGAAAGCCAGTCAATAAAATTAAAGCCTGTGGTTTTTTTAATCAGCTTGCTGAAATACTGAGGGCTGATGTTTACCTGCTCCGCTACATCCTCCAGAGAAATATCCTCGCAGTAATGCTGCTCCAGATATTCCTTCGTGGCTTTCACGATGTGATTTGAATAATCGATATTACTTTGCGGTTTCACATAGCTGGTAATAAAAATGAAGTTCTTATAAGCGCATTCAATCAGCGCATCTCCTTCCAATTCCAGAAGCTCTCTGGCGAATCCGGTATAATTGATAAACTTCATCTCGTCCTGGCTGTCCAGTTTCATGGAATGAGTGGACAGTACCAGAAGCTCCAGAATCATATCTCTCTTGGTATCATCACTGAAATCACGTACCCAATCCATAATCAGACCAAAGTAATCGTAAGCCTCTGTCTTGCGAAGGCGGATTGCTTCCACCAAATGCTTCTCAGCCAGTAAATAATCAAAATGAAGATTGGATGCCGCAAGCGTCGTATCCTGATAATAGATGATATGCTCAGAGCGCCGGAAGTATATGGCAGAGAGGGCGTCTATAAAGGAAGTATAAATTGCATTGATATTTTGCTCGCTTCCGATGCCGACAGATAAATTAAGCTGAAATTGCTGCTTCATAGCGTTCCGTAATTCGCTGCTCAGGGCAAGGCTGTCCGCTCTGTGATCCGGGCTGGGAGTATCGTAGGTCACCAGCAGGCAGATACGGTTGGTAATCAGGGGACCGATATACAGGCTGAGGTCCGGAAACAGGCTGTGTATGTAATGGAAGAGTTCCAACTCATCTATCGTTTCCTCGTTCAGACTGGATTGCTGCGGCTCGGGCAGGTCCAGTATGAGGCAGTAGCCGTTCTCCCGGATGTCTAAAAAGCGGCGAAAGCCCAGCAGCTCCAGCGGATGGCAGCCTCGGAAGAACATGGAAAATACAAAGCTTCTCTCAATAAAAGAGCGATAATCATTCTGTGAGATTTTCTGATTAGAAGTAAGAATATCCAGATGCAGGCTATCCCAGAAATCCTTCGGATCAGTGAATCCTAATTGGCTGTTAGGATGATTCATAAGCACACCTCCATTTAATCGTGACAGTAGAGTGCTCCTTAAGAGTATTTCTACCGGTGAGGGCAGACTATAACATACATCTGTTTGAAAATACTGGTTTTATTTATTTAAGTATAGCACATATTAGCAAAAAGTGCACGACTAAATTATGGCAAAACTGTCGAACATGGTCGAATATAATAAGCGTAGTGAGCATGCTGCAAGCGGAACGAAGTTAATAAATACGGCTTTGTTTATGATATATTATTAATAATTATAACAAATTTGTTATAATTCTGCCACAGAAATGCCAATAACAGGGCATACCATAATACCATAATATAGAAAGATATAATATTGCACAGGATAAAGTAACAAAAGGTTAGGCTTGGCAGTGGTTCGCAGATGGCAGCTGAATGAGGGAATAATATTATGAAAAAAATAAAGATAAAATTACATAAACAGAATATTATAGTTACCGCATTATTGGCCACGGCAGCAGTTACTGTGACAGCACTTGCAGCGTTTACCCTGCATTTTGGTAATCAAAGGGAGCTTCAGGCATATAACGAAGCAGGCGGAGAAATCGTAGCAATATTTAAGCAGGAGATATCGGAGCAGGAGCTGGAAGGATATGTATTGCGGTATGACGGACAGCTTGAAATCATCAATCATATCGAGGATTATGTTCTTTTTGGCGTAAAGGACAGTTCCTATTATAATGATATATTACATAGCCTGAAGCAGGAGGAGGGAGTTGCGGAGGCCCAAGAAAACGTACCGGTTTCCAATCTGAGCTTCAGCAATGATACCTATGCGGATGCACAGTGGGCTATTGATAATCCCGGACATTATATCTATGTGTCGGAGGCCGGACGGATGAATAAGCCGGCGGTCAGGGATATGGATATGGATGTTACGGAGGCCTGGGAATTTTTGGATAACTCCTTTCCGGCGCGTAAGGAAGTAATCGTCGCAGTGATCGATACCGGTGTGGATTATAACCATCCGGATCTTGCCGACCACATGTGGGTTAATCCGGGAGAGATTCCGGGAGATAATATCGATAATGACAACAACGGATATGTGGATGATGTCTATGGCTGGGATTTTTATAACGATGATGCTACAGTATGCCATTACAGCTACTCAAGCAAGTTAGATATGAATATTGCTTCCCGTGAGGATAATGATGATCACGGAACCCATGTGGCAGGAATTATCGGTGCTGCTCTGAATAATGGGATAGGAATAGCAGGTGTGGCATCAAAAATTGATGTTAAAATTATGTCTCTTAAAATCAACGGCGGGCCGAAAGGCACCGGCAACCTGGCATCGGCAGTGGAAGCTGTGAAATATGCCACCAGGATGGGGGCGGATATCTGCAACCTGAGCTGGGGAACCTCCTCTTACACGGCTTCTCTAAAGCAGGTGATGGGGGAATCGGATATGCTGTTCGTCGCTGCCGCCGGCAATACCGGAGATAATAACAATCTTGAGCCGATCTATCCGGCAAGTCTGAAGCTGGATAATCTAATCTCCGTTACCTTTATCGATTCAGCAGGAGATTTGACCGGTTTATCAAACTATGGACTGGATACGGTGGATATTGCAGCACCAGGCGAGGATATCTTAAGTACGATCGTAGGCAATTACAGCTCCATGAGCGGCTCTTCCATGGCTGCACCCCAGGTATCCGCAGTAGCGGCTCTGCTCTATGCTTACAGCGATCATATTTATCCGTCCGATGTTAAGAATATCATACTGGAGCATATAAAACCCCTGCCCAAGCTCCAGGAATATGTCAGATATGCCGGATTGCCAAGTGCATATGAGGCTCTGCTGGCGGCCGGCTCCCTGGTACAGGATACGCAGGCACCGGTTCTGACCCTTAATACAAATTATGAGAACAGTGACATGCTGGTATCGGTAAATGGAAGGGATGAAGGTGCCTCCGGTATCAGGGTGATACGCTGGAGCGCGGGAGAGAAAACGCTGGAGGATTTTGCAAGAGGCGTAGGCGGATCTGAATTGGAGGAGAACAGGCTCCGGGTATCCAAAGCAGGGAAATATACCTTCTATGCCTCAGATTACGCGGGCAACGAGACGCTTCAGGTATATGAGGTTCTCGAAGATACTTCCGGTCCGAAGATCAGCGCGGGCTATACGGTGGAGGATGATTATTCTGCCAGAACAGTAACGGTACGGATCAGCGATACGCAGAGCGGTGTGAGAAGACTGGAATACATGCCGGGAAAGAAAAAGGCGGAAGATTTCCTCCCGGAAAAGGAAGGGATTGAACTGGGGGCCGAAAATGGCAAGGCAACCTTCAAGGTGTCAAAGGACGGTGCTTATACCATCTTTGGTATTGATAACCGGGGAAATATGTCGGTCAAGACCATAAACGTACGAACTGTAAAAGCTACAGAATTAAAGCTGTCCAAGACCGAGAAAACAATGTATGTGGATGATTCCTATACCCTTCGGGCTTATATTACGCCAGGCTCCTCTACGGACCGGGTCACTTATACCTCTTCCGATGAAAAGGTGGCAACCGTAACGGCCGGCGGTAAGATAACGGCACTCAGGGAAGGAACAGCGACCATTACGGTGCGGACTTCCAGCGGGCACAAGACGGCATGCAAGATCGCGGTATTGATTAACTCCTCCGGATAGTATGGTTCTGTGCTTCAGGAGGCGCATCTCATGGAACAGGATGAGATTACAGATAAGATTTATAAGACGGGATGCTGCAGCAGCGGCATCCCGTTTGATGAAAGATAAAAAGCAGTTGCACAATAAGAATATTTGTTATATCATGAATGAAAGACACATTCATGATCGTTAACATAAGACGAGCGGTTCACCGCTTGGTGTTGTTTGCTCCGCTCGAAATCATGTTCCTGATCTCCGAAAAAAAATATTGACGTACAATCCCGGGTATGATATAGTAAGAAAGCAAAGTAAGAGGGCTTTTTTTTTTATGCCTAAAAAAGCCTTTCGCAAAGTTTAAGCGATCATGCGCTACAAGAGAAATCGGAGGTGGATATTGTGCGCGTAAAAATCACATTGGCTTGTACGGATTGCAAACAACGCAATTACAACACAACCAAGGAAAAGAAGTTACACCCGGACAGAATGGAAACAAAGAAGTATTGTAAGTTCTGCAGGTCTCACACAATGCACAAAGAGACAAAATAATTAATCTGAAAGGAAAAGAAGACATGGGAGAGATGGCAAATACTACAACCGAAAAAGCTCCAAAGAAAAGCTGGTTTAAGGGTTTAAAATCCGAATTCAAGAAAATTATTTGGCCGGATAAAGAAGCTCTTGCAAAGCAGGCAGTTGCTGTCGTTAGTGTTAC
>JAEZFH010000007.1 GCA_023437885.1 Bacillota bacterium
CCATAACAAGGCTGCTGGATTGGGTAAGGGAGGAACGGCTGGAATTCTCTGACGATTCGGAACATGCCTGGTTTCAGTGTGCAAAATGCGGGATAAAGATAAAATGCGGTATCTATTGCAGCAAATGCAAGCCCCGGTAGATGTATCGCCGCCTTTTGTTCCGGGGAAGGATTGGTGATTAGAAACATTTTGTTATATACAAAAGTCTTGGTTTGTGTTAATTTATTCTAGTATGAAATATTTTGACATTGCCGGGAACCTTGGGAGGGAACCAAGGAAGAAAGCATCAAATTTAACGTCCGATCAGGCGATGGTTGTTGTGCCTGAGGCGGTCAGATACGGAAAGGAGTGAGGGTATGAGAATCTATAATAAACGAACTGACACCATGATAGCCATTGCCCAGCTCCTTAGTATAGTCATACTGGTACATCTGATGCTGACACCGCTTGCCTATACCCAGAAGGTCGACCCCGTGGTGACAAGGCGGACCCTTCCGCTGCTGCAGTATGAGGATGTTTTCCTAACGAATGAAGTTAATAATTTTGAACTATATGGTAATATTAGAATAAGCCCTGTTATCTGCAAGAATCTGAAGGAGTTCCAGCGCCTGCTGCAGCGAATGCTGGATATTTCCCTGATTCCGGCGGTTACTTATGTAATATTATTGGTTTATACCCTGACATACTATAAGAAGACCCAACGAAGGAAATCCCTGCTCGCCATATCCTTAGGCGGACATGCTCCGCCGATGGTGGTTTGATCTAAGCGATAAAATACATTGAAAGGACAGAAAGAATGAATAAGAAGAAACCAGCATTTTTTATTGTATTGCTGATTGCAATACTTATGGTTTACACAGCCATGTTCGGACTAACCATTCCGATGGGCGATACACCCAGTAAAATTCTCGGAGCACCGGACATGCGTTACGGTATCGATATCCGGGGCGGTGTTGATGCGGCATTTCAGCCGGAGGGCTTGGACCGCAAGCCAACAGGAGATGAGCTGGAGGCGGCCCGCAGTATCATCGAGACACGTCTTGACCAGCAAAACATTATGGACCGTGATGTTACCATTGATAAGGACAATGGTTATGTTATTGTGCGTTTCCCGTGGAAGGCCGATGAGACAAATTTTGATCCCGAAAGTGCGATTGCGGAGCTGGGACAGACAGCTCAGCTCACATTCCAGGATTCGGAGGGGAACCTCCTGCTGGATGGCTCCCATGTATTAAAGGCGGCACCGGTGGTTGATAAGAGCATCAATCAGTATGTGGTAAGCTTAAGCTTTGACGATGAAGGATCCAAGCTCTTCAGTGATGCTACCAAGCGTCTGGTAGGAAAGTTAATTAATATTTATATGGATAAGAATCTGATTCAGTCGGCAACCGTTAATTCCCATATTACCGGAGGTTCCGCGATAATTACCGGTATGGACGGCTATGAGGAAGCGAAGGATCTATCGGACAAAATTAATGCCGGTGCCCTGCCCTTCTCCATGGTTACTAAGAATTACAGCACCATCAGCCCCACTCTGGGCTCCGGTGCGATGAGTGTGATGCTGCTGGCAGGCGGAATTGCATTTTCACTGATCTGCCTGTACCTGATCTTCTATTACCGCCTTCCCGGCTTTGTGGCATGTATTGCGCTTACGATTCAGGTGGCAGGACAGATTCTGGCACTTTCCGTTCCGCAGATGACACTGACACTGCCAGGTATCGCGGGTGTTATTTTGTCCATAGGTATGGGCGTAGATGCCAATGTTATCAGTTCGGAGAGAATCAGCGAGGAAATCAAATCCGGCAAGAGTGTTCTCTCAGCAGTTGCTGCCGGTTATCAGAATTCATTTTCATCCATATTTGACGGAAATATCACGGTACTTATCGTGGCGTTCATTTTGATGATATTCGGCTCCGGAACGATGCTGTCCTTTGCATATTCCATGTTTACCGGTATTGTGTTCAACTTCCTTGCCGGTGTGACTGCATCCCGTCTGATGACCAACTCCCTGAGTTCCTTCAAATTCTTAGCTAAACCGGCATTTTACACCTGCCAGTCAAGGAGAGTGACATTATGAAAGATGCAACCAATAAGAAATATGTAAAAGAAATTAAAGTAACTCCTGAGATGTATAAGGAGAAGCACATAGTCCCCTTTTTTGGACATCGCAAGGTATATTTTATTATCTCCTTCTCCATAATGCTCCTCGGTATTATTTTTATGTTCATTAATGGAGTACAGCTGGACATCCAGTTTAAGGGCGGAGCGATGTTAAAGTACTCCTATGTTGGTGAAATTGATGCCGAGAAGGCAGCGGATGTGGCTTCGGCAAAGCTTGGCAGACCGGTTACGACCCAGGTCACCGAGGATATTTCAACCGGAGAGCAGCGTCTGATCTTGAACATTGCCGGAAATTATGGTGTGGAAGCTGCGGAACAGGGGAAATTTGATTCTGTTCTGAAAGAAGCTTTCCCGGATTCTCAGCTGAAGCTGTCAGAATCCTCGATGGTGGAACCTTTCTTTGGAAAGCGTTTCCTGAGAAACGGTATCCTTTCCATTCTGCTGGCAAGTGTGTTGGTTCTGGCATATGTATGGATCCGTTTCAAGAAGATCGGCGGTTTGTCTGCCGGTACTATGGCACTTGTGGCTCTGTTTCATGATGTACTGGTTGTGTTCTTTGTCTGTGTTATTTTCAGGATCCCGATTGGAGAGTCCTTTGTTGCGGTTGCGCTGAGTATCATCGGCTACTCTATCAATGACACCATCGTAATTTATGACCGTATCCGTGAGAACTCCAAGGTTTATATCGGATATCCGCTGGAAGCGGTAACGGATTTATCCATAACTCAGTCCATGATGCGTTCCATCAATACCAACGTAGCGGTTATGTTGAGTGTGAGTCTGGTATATATTCTTGCCACGGCCAATAACATTGCCTCCATCCAGAGCTTTGCTCTTCCGATGGCGATCGGCTCCATCAGCGGCTGCTATTCCACAATCTGTATTGCAGGTCCGCTCTGGGTTATGTGGAAGAAGAAAAAGGGCGACAGCATCATATTTGAAGAAAAGAAGCCAAGTCCGAATTACAATTAATACAAGGGCATTACTCCTATTTATTAGCAGCAGTTTAAGGCGGCTGGCGATAGTGGGGGTAATGCCCTTTTTGCTTGACCGGGTGCAAAAAAAGAAGTAAAATGTAAGAAATGGATATAGAAGGGAGTATTCCGATGGAGGGCAGCAATTTATTAGCTGGCGGTGTGGAACAGTTAAATGAGATCAAGGATTGTCTGTTAGAGCTATATGGATATCAGTCCAGCAATGCCTCCCTGCTTCTCGAGGAGGAAACGCTGGAAAAAAGTATCGCAGGTCTGGAGCAATCCATGAAGGAAGAAATTCAGAGGACGACGAAAAAGCGTCGCCAGGAAGTAGAGAATACCTTCAATCAGCAGGAGGAGAAGCTCGAGCAAAGAATCAAACGCATGAAAGAAAAGCGGGAGAAAAGTAAGAGCATCAAGGTGTCCGAGCGTATTGACAATGAGACAGCCTCCCTTCGTACGGAGAATGAGCAGCTGAAGCTGGAAGCAAAAGCAATCTTTAAGAAAAGCAGAATACCCCGCTTTTGTAACTCCAAGCTGTATTACTCCCTGTATTCACCGGACTGTTTTACCGATTACCTGGTAATCCTCTCCGTGTTATTGATAACATTGCTTCTTATTCCCTGTGGAATATATTTTCTGCTTTTGCAGAAGGATAATATATTATTATTGATTTTAACCTATATCATAACCGTAATATTTTTTGGGGGATGCTATGTACTGCTTGGCAGCCATACAAAGGAAAGACATACGCAGGAGATACGAAAGGTGAAAGGAATTCGCCGGCAGCTGCGGTTGAACCGGAGAAAGATGGCGGCGATTCGCAGTAATATCCGCAAGGACCGGGATGAAAGCTCTTATGGTTTGCAGGATTTTGATACGGAGCTGGCTAAGCTGGAGCAGGAAGCAGCGGCGACGGCTGCCCAGAAGAAGGAGGCCTTGTTCACCTTTGATAATTCCACAAGTCAGATCATAGCAGCCGAGATCGGGGAAAATTATAGGCCCAAGCTGACAGAGCAGAGAACGGAATATGATAAGACCAGGGTTCAGGTGAATAAAGCGGAGGAGAAGATCAAGGCACTCACCCTTAAGCTGGCCAGTGAATATGAACCCATTCTTGGCAAGGAATACATGACTGTCAAAAGGGCGGATTCACTGATTCAAATTATCGAGGCAGGGAATGCAGTGAATATATCGGAAGCAATTGCTTTCCATAGAATGAATTCGGAGCAGGAAGAGAACGAGGCTTGATAATTTAGCTGCTCCTGGTTGGATGCGGCCTCAAAGCAGAATGGATTAATATGAACGTAATCTGAAATATTATAATAGAAAGAGAGGGCATCCTTCCCGTAGCTATTGCGGTAAGGATGCCCTCTCTTTTTTCTCTAAATCGTTGTATTTTGCAGCACGCCCTTCAGCTTGCAAATGCAATAATTAATCGCAAGGCAGATTTGATCCGCCATCATCATTACCACATTCAAACGGGTTGTCTGAAGCAGCATATTATCCAGCATGCCGGAGAAGTTAACAATACCCGTAATAAAGATATCGCCGACAGCCGGCAGATCCTTATCTACTCCGGCTCCAGGCTTCAGAGGGCCTTCTCCTAAGGTGATGTAGCCGATATGATCGGATCTTCCGAGAGAAGCATCAATTGCAATAACAAAGGCATCGTCGTGATTTTGGTAAATCATAGTGACGGTATCCTTCAAATTCTTCGCATGGACAGGCTCTTCCAGCGTTCCGTATACATAATAGTTATGGTATTTCATGTATTTCTCCAGCTTGTATCCTATGATCGGGCCCAGGCAGTCACCGGTTGCCCGGTCAGAGCCGATACACAAAAAGATGATGGAGCGGTTTAACAATACCTGTTCCCTGATCAACTCGGATAGTGTACTACCCAGTTCATATGCAGTTGTCTTTTGTGTGGAATCGTAATAGGATATTCTATTTTTTGCTTTCAGAAAAATATTCATATTAAAACACATACCTTTCATAATTAAGTTCACAGTGAGATGCCTTGTTTCCATCGCATTTTTCAGTTGTCTAAAGCTTAGATAAAGTATTACCAAAATTTTTAGATATTAGACGTAAAAAATAACCGCAAATGGAAGAGATCAGGCAAAATAGCATTTAATTCGAGAAAAGAAGGAGCGGAGGCGGGAAAAATTGGCTCAAATAAGAGGGGATTGTAACGTTTTCCTTAGAATTCTGAAGATAATTTATGTTTACATAAGAGCCCGAAATGACAAAAAGCCTGTCCAAGATATGATATGATAGCTTATATTATCGGAACAAAAAAATGTTCCGATTGTCACAGTATAATGTATCGGATAGGAGTGAATTATGTGATAGAAACCATATACAGCAATGAGAACGGAGAAGGCAGTCCTGGAAATAAGACACAGGCTTCCTTCAAGCTGCCAAAGAATGTCCGACAAATAGGTAAAAGTAATGTAAATAAGAAAATTTATGTTGAAGATTATGTAATGTCCTATATAAAGCAGTTGATCGGAGGAGATTATTCTGCCTGCAGGGCTGCGGTGCTGGTTGGGCAATGCATCCGATTGGACAACTGCCGTAATATTTTTATCTCTGGAGCGGTGGAAGTAAGTGAATTTGATATGGCGGAAGAGATTAATTTTTCCAATGACACCTGGACAAAAATATATGAAGAAATTAAAAAATATTTTGTTGAAACAGAGATTGTCGGCTGGTTTATCGGAGGTCCGGGATATTTGCTGGAGGATACGGACAAGATAATGAAGGCTCATATCAATAACTTTGCGGGTCAGGACAAGGTTCTCTTTACCTTTGATAACCTGGAGAAGGAGGAGGCCTTCTATTGCTATGAGAATAACCGTCTGGCGAGGATGGAAGGCTATTACATATATTATGAAAAAAATGAAGAAATGCAGTCCTATATGATTGAGCATAAGGAACCCCAAAGCATGGAGGTGAACTATGACGACCGGGTTGCCAAGGAGATTCGAACGGTTCTTCAAAATAAAAAACAGCCCATCGAAGAAGGCAAAGGCATCTCCAGACTGATGTACGCCGCGGGAACACTGCTGGCAATTATTGTTCTTGTGGTAGGGGCTGCTATCTTAAATAATTATGATCAGATGAAGAGTATGCAGGACACTCTGAAATATCTGTCCCAGAACATGGAGGAGGTCCAATCGATCGTTACCAATGACCGTCTGACGGATACAATAGATTCCGGAACCTCGGTAGTGGAAGGACAAGGCTCGGATCTCAGCAAGGAGGAGGCTGATGCCGGTAAGCAGGGACAAACCAATACACCGGTGACCACACCGGAGGATAGTCTTGATGTAGAGGTGGTTCCTGGAAAGGTAGAGCCCATCGAGGAGGCTGGGAACCAGGGGACTGCTGTGAAGGAGGAGACGAAGCCTGCCAAGACGGAGGAGGATGGCGGCACCTCCGGAAAAGCTGCCTCTGCGGAGAGTTCGGGCAAAACCAAGCCGGCAGAGACAAAGAAGGAGAATAAGATAAATTATTATATTGTTGTTGAAGGAGATACCCTGGCGGATGTCAGCTATAAGCTATATAAAACCTACACTAAAGTGAATAAGATTATGGAGCTGAATGGTATAGATAATCAGGATTTAATTTATGTCGGCCAGAAGCTGATCGTTCCATAGAGATACAAGAGGGTGGTGTTCGGCGCTTGCTCCATGATGGAGGGACAGGCGGTGCGGGCAGCACCTTTTTCTCTTGAGAATGGAAGCACTGAGTCTAACAGGTTACTTATTTCAACTTTTTATGCAAAAATAGTACGTGCCAAGACAATATAAATGAGTTATAATCACTATAAAGTAAAACACAGGAGAGCGGGTTATGGCTAAAGATAATGAGGGACAATCGGTCAGAGACTATGGCAGCCGTAAAAAAAGGGTTCGGCGCAGGCGAAACTTTATCATAGCGGCAGCATTCATAGCATTATTGATCGGAGGCGGTGTATATATATACAATCTCTATAACAAGAATTATACAAGCTATGAAGTATTTAATTCCACGGATAACCCGGTAGAAAGCGGAACCAAATATCTGTACTATGACGGAGGTGTTCTGAAATACAGCAAGGACGGTGCTGCTGCCATCGCAAAGGACGGCAGTTTGAGGTGGAATGGGTCCTATGAAATGAAGAAGCCGGTTGTGGATATTTGTGAGAAATATTTGGTGATCGCGGATCAGGGAGGTACTACCCTGAAGATCTTTGACGAAGAGGGTGTGGCAGGCAGCATTTCCACGGTCAATAACATCATAAAAGCTGAGGTATCCAGGAAAGGTGTTGTAGCTACCTTATTGGAGGAGGATGGGAATAATTATATAAAGCTGTACGATGCTGACGGGACTGAACTTGCTGAAATAGCCACTAATACTGCGGAGAATGGATATCCCATCGATATAGCCCTGTCAAATAACGGTGAGAAGCTGATTACAAGCTATCTTTCGGTAACAAGCGGTGAGTTGGTTGGAATTACAACCTTCTATAACTTTGGCGAGGTTGGGCAGAATTGGACCGACCGTATGATGGGAGCCTATAATTTTGAAGGTCTGATCGTCCCCAGAGTAATTTTTAATAATAATGATGCCGCCTGCATATTCAAGGAAAACGGAATCATGATTTTTAAATATTCTGAGCGGCCGGAGGTGATAAAGGAAGAAAAATACGAAGCGAAAATTGAAAGTATATTACATAGCGAAAAATATGTGGGCGTGGTTCTGGAGAAAGGGGAATCCGGTTACAGGGAATTAATCCTGTACAATTTGGATGGAAACAAGATACTGGACCAGAAGCTGGATTTTGATTTTAACAATATCTATCTGAGCGGTGAAGAGATCATTATGTATGATAATGTTTCCTGCATTATTATGAAGCTGAGTGGTAAAGTAAAATTCAAATATACCTTTGACACCAATATTGCGGCTTTATATCCGGTCAATCATTTGGACCGCTATTTCTTCATAAATGACACCCGGATTTCGCAGATCAGTCTGGTGGAATAACAGGCTGCAGGCCATTTCGGGTGAAACAGGGATAGGGTGATAAAACATTAAGAAAGGCATGGAAGACAATGAATTGGTTACTAATTGCAGTATCCGTAATCCTGTTGGGGAATGCGGTTATCGGTATGAGGGTAGGATTTATAAAAACAATATTTTCTTTGGTTTCTCTGATTTTGGCTTTATTCCTTACAGTATGGGTAAGCCCGATGGTCAGGGATACGATGAAGGATAATGAGAAGCTGTATCAGGGCATATCAAATAAGATTGAAAAAATGCTTCCTTTCGAAGATAAGGTAGCCCAGGAGGATGAGCCGGGGTTGATTGAGGGACTTTCCGTGCCCAAGTCAGTGAAAGAAGGACTTCTTAAGGACAATACCGTGGAAAGATATAAGGAGCTTGCTATCACAAGCTTTAAGCAGTACGTCAGCAGATATCTGACGGAGGTTACAATTAATGCTCTGTCCTTTATTGTTACCTTTACGGTAATTCTGATTTTATTATGGATTATCTTCCTTGCCTTGAACCTGATCAGCAAACTGCCCCTGCTGAATCAGCTGAATAAAACAGCAGGACTGCTGGCAGGCTTTGTCCATGGACTGATTCTGGTCTGGCTTTTCTTTCTATTGCTGACGGTTTTCGCAACCACCGAGTTTGGTCAATCAACGATGAAATTGGTTGCAGAGAACGAGCTTTTAAGTATTATTTATAACAATAATTTATTATTAAAATTCATAACCAGCGCAACTAAAATTCTATTATAGAATTAGAATGCTTACGGCGCCTTCGTTAGATCCTGAATAAAAGGTTTCAGAATCTTCAGTACGATCGCATGCTTGCGAGCAAGCTCAAATCGTGCTCACTACGCCTTTATTATATTATAACGCTGCTACATAATTACATCTACAAAAGGAGATAGAAAAATGAATGAAATGCTAAGTAAAATTCAAAAGATGGGGATTGTACCGGTAATCAAACTGGATGATGCAAAGGATGCATATCCTTTGGCCAAGGCGTTGGTGGATGGTGGGCTGCCCTGTGCGGAAATCACCTTCCGTACGGCAGCTGCAGAGGAATCCATTCGTATTATGCGAGAGGCATATCCGGAGATGCTGATTGGAGCAGGAACCGTATTAACTACAGAGCAGGTTGATAAAGCAATCGCAGCCGGTGCAACCTTTATTGTAAGTCCGGGCTTGAATCCTAAGGTGGTTCGTTATTGTGTTGAAAAGAACATTCCCATTACTCCCGGCTGTGCCAATCCCAGCGATATAGAGGCGGCGATTGAATTGGGCCTTGATGTTGTGAAGTTCTTCCCTGCGGAGGCGGCGGGAGGCTTAGCGATGATAAAAGCCATGGCAGCCCCGTATGTGAACATGAAGTTTATGCCTACCGGCGGAATCAACGAGAAGAACCTGATCTCTTATTTGGATTTCCCGAAGATCATCGCATGCGGAGGAAGCTGGATGGTGAGTGATGAGCTGGTTAAGACCGGACAATTCGATAAAATTACCGAGCTCACCAAACAAGCGGTATCCTTAATGCTCGGCTTTGAACTCCGGCATGTCGGTATCAACATGCAAAATGAGACGGAAGCAGAAGAAGTTGCCGACCTGTTTGGCAAAGCCTTCGGTTTTGCAAAGAATTCCGGCAACAGCTCCGTGTTTGCGGGGACAGGGATTGAAGTCATGAAGGAGCCCTATCTTGGAAGGATGGGCCATATTGCAATAATGACCAATTATATTGATCGTGCTATCTTCCATCTGGAAGCCAGGGGCTTCACCTTTAACCAGGATAGCCGGAAGTATAAGAATGATAAGCTGGCAGCCATCTACCTGAATGAAGATTTCGGCGGTTTTGCTGCCCATTTGGTACAGAAATAACAGGATAGGTAGAAATAACATTATATTATAGAAGTATTATCACTTATATGTGAATAAAGAATGGCCGCTTTGCCCAGACTATATCTGGGAAGCGGCTATTTTTGGGAAGCGGCTATTTTTTGCATAAGCCGGGGTGGTGACTGACGACCGGTCTATTCTATAGGGACTGGGCATGCGGCAAAGACGATTAGGAACTTACGAAACACAATAATTGGAAAACAAATAAAATGAAAAAAGTTTAAAAAAGTAGTTGACATTTCCCCCTTTAGAAGTTACAATGGAATTCCGCCGCTGAGAGACGGCAACCATGAAACAAAAAGATTTGAAAAAAATGAAAAAAGTGGTTGACATAACGAAGCGGATGTGTTAAACTAAAAAAGTTGGCGGCGAGATAAGAAACACAAAAAGCGCAGCTAACGCACAGAATGAACCTTGATAATTGAACAGTGAAACAACCCTGAAATTCTAAAAAAATTGAAGTGTCACATGCACTTCAAATGGTTTCTTCGGAAGCCAAAATAGATTTTCATTAGATGTGTCGAGAGATACATCACGAACCGTATCTGGAAACAGATACACCACAAAAACAGTAAAGATAACAAAGCTAAAACCTTTTTAGCCAATGTTTGTCTGACTGGATCAAAAACTTAAACATGAGAGTTTGATCCTG
>JAEZFH010000285.1 GCA_023437885.1 Bacillota bacterium
TTGAAAACCGCATGGATTCCTGGATGAAAAATGAAAATAAACAGTGAGCAAGAACTCCGGCAGCTCTTTTTTTACAAACTTTAACAACCGGGCGAGGGGTATCCGTACCGGGGGAAGCTTTTGAAAAGGCGTATTTCTCCATAACCTATACTTGAGAGGGTGAAGAAAAAAAGTTTGCGCTTTAATGGATAAAATGGAAGAGTATAACATATAATTCATTTTAACGTTGACATTTACAAGCATCAGATTTATACTTAATGTGGCGGACAATTGATTGATATACTATACAAGTTCTGTTTATTTTATGTACAATTTAGAATAAACGAACAATTTTAAAAATAGGAGGATACAATATGTCAACAAAAGCGTACTTTAAACGTGACGAGATCGGTGCTAATAAACCCGGCTTCTCTAAGACTCGCTCCATCATCGAAGTGGCATTCTATGGTAACAATGTTGTCAAGGTAAATACTCTCAGAGAGGCTTACGAACTCGCTAAGAATTCCCCCGGTACCGTAGTAACCGATATGCCTGTATACCGCGGCGAGGATTTCGGTCTTGAAAAAGACGCAAAGGTATTATTATTCAACGACGGCTTTGTAACCGGCCGTGCTGCAGCAGCAAGAAAGATTTCCGGCGAGCCTGGTGTAGATTGTGATAACCTTGACAGTAAGGTAATGGACGCAATCTATGATACAAGATATTCCACCTTATATCATGCAGAGGTTTTTATTGGCTTGGATCCTGATTTCATGGTTAAAGCACATCTGTTGATTCCGGAAGGCGAAGAAAATATCCTGTATTCCTGGATGCTCAACTTCCAGTATATGTCCGATGAATATGTAAGAATGTATAAGTCTTCCAAACCGATCGGAAATGAATGCGATATTTATATCTTCTCCAATCCTCAGTGGAAGCATCCGGAGCATCCCATGGGATTGACCTATTTTAATACTACTACCAACTGTGCCGCACTCCTTGGTATGAGATACTTCGGAGAGCATAAGAAGGGTACTCTTACTATTGCCTGGGCAATTGCTAACCGCAACGGATATGCTTCCTGCCACGGCGGTCAGAAGAGATATAACCTCGCTAATGGAAAGTCCTATGTTGCTTCCGTATTCGGTCTGTCCGGTTCCGGTAAGTCCACCATTACTCATGCGAAGCATGACAACAAATATGATGTAACCGTTCTTCATGACGATGCCTTCATCATCAGCACCGAGACAGGTTCTTCCATCGCATTGGAGCCTACTTATTTTGATAAGACACAGGATTATCCTACGAACTGCGAAGATAACAAATATCTGTTAACAGCACAGAATTGCTCCGCTACCATCGATGAGGACGGCAGAGTTGTTCTTGTTACCGAAGATATCCGTAATGGTAACGGCCGCGCAATTAAGTCCAAATTATGGTCCCCGAACCGTGTGGATAAGATCCCTGAGCCCGTTGACTCCATCTTCTGGATTATGAAGGATCCTACCCTGCCTCCGGTAATCAAGTTAAAAGGTGCCTCCCTTGCTTCCGTAATGGGTGCTACCCTTGCAACCAAGAGAACCAGTGCAGAGCGTCTTGCTCCCGGCGTTGATCCCAACGCATTGGTAGTTGAGCCTTATGCTAACCCGTTCCGCACCTATCCGTTAGTTAATGACTATGAGAAATTCAAGAAATTAGTAGCGGAAAGACATGTAGATTGCTATGTAATCAATACCGGCGATTTCATGGGCAAGAAGGTTAAGCCTGCGGATACTCTTGGAATTCTCGAAGCAATCGTTGAAGGCAAGACCAGCTTCAAGCAGTGGGGCCCCTTCGAGGATATCGAGATTTTTGAGTGGGAAGGCTTTGTTCCGAACCTTGACGATGCGGAATACAAGGCTCAGTTAAAGGCCAGAATGCTTGACAGAATTCAATTCGTTGAATCCAGGGATACCGATAAGGGCGGCTTTGACAAGCTTCCTGAGGATGCATTGGCAGCTTTAAAGAAGGTTGTATCTGAACTCGCATAATTCTGAACTTTCATCCTTATATAAATAAAAAGCAGAATGGGATATTGATGAAACAATATCCCATTCTGCTTTTTATTATAGCTTCATTGAATAATTCAAATTACTGGCATACTGCAACGCTTGGCAGCACAACCTGTTTATTGAATCTCCGCACCGGAAGGCATCGGCTTTTCCGGAATCATTAGTGCAAGCTTCCCTTCTGCATCCTCGGCACACAGCAGCATACCCTCGGACAGCATTCCCGCCAGAGTAGCAGGCTTTAAGTTCACTACCACCATAACCTTTTTCCCTACCATTTCCTCCGGGGTATAGTGAGCTTTAATACCGGATACGATCTGCTTCACCTGGGAGCCAATTCTTACCTGGGAGCATAGCAGCTTCTTCGATTTCTTAACCTCTTCGCAAGCGATAATTTCTCCGATCTGGAACTGCAGCTTCGCAAAATCCTCATAAGTAATCTCTGGCTTGGTCTCAATATCTATCACCTCAGAGGTCTCCAGCTCCGTCTTCTCTTCCCCAGCTTTCTGTCCCACCTTCTGCTCCCCTGCAATCTCATCGGCTGCAGTAACTTCTTTCTGCTCTCTCATTTCTTCCACTTTAACCATAACCTCCTTCAAATCCAATCTGGCAAATAATATCTCAGGAGTCTGCGTTACTTTGGTCCCTGACACATATAAGCCATATTGGCTCAATTCCTCAATTGTACGGGTTTTTGCATTCAGCTGGGCAAATATCTTCGCTGCTGTCTCCGGCATAAAGGATTCCAATAAGCTGGTTCCGATACAGATGCTTTCCACCAAATGATACAGCACAGTTTCAAGACGGGCTTTATGAGCTTCCTCCTTGGCAAGCACCCAAGGCATAGTTTCATCAATATATTTGTTGCAGCGCTTAAATAGGGTAAATATCTCACTGATGGCATCCGCAACACGAAGCTTCTCCATCCTTGCAATTACCTTCTTCGGTGTCTCCAGCGCCAGCTCCTTTAATTCTCCGTCCACCGGCTCATACGCTCTGCCATCGCTTACGATACCTCCAAAATACTTGTTGGACATGGATACCGTACGGTTAACCAGGTTCCCCAGGGTATTCGCCAGGTCGGAATTAATCCGTTCCACCAGAAGCTCCCAGGAAATGATACCGTCATTGTCAAAGGGCATCTCATGGAGTACGAAATATCTTACCGCATCCACTCCGAACAGCTTCACCAAATCATCGGCATACAGAACATTTCCCTTGGATTTGCTCATCTTATCCGCCGCGCTTCCCTGCATCAGCCAGGGATGGCCAAACACCTGCTTCGGAAGCGGAACCTCCAGTGCCATCAGAAAAATCGGCCAGTAGATGGTATGAAAACGGATAATATCCTTACCGATCAGGTGAAGGTCTGCCGGCCAGTACTTCCGGAACTGATCTGTGCTGTTCCCGTCCGCATCATAACCGATGCCTGTAATATAGTTGCTGAGCGCATCCAGCCATACATACACCACATGTCTGTTATCAAAATCCACCGGAATACCCCAGCGGAACGAGGTTCTGGATACACACAGGTCCTGCAAGCCCGGAAGAAGGAAATTATTCATCATCTCATTCTTTCTGGATTCCGGCTGGATGAATTCCGGATGAGTATTAATGTGTTCAATCAGACGATCTGCATACTTACTGAGCTTTAGGAAATATGCTTCCTCCTTTGCAGGCTGAACCTCTCTGCCACAATCCGGACATTTGCCATCCACTAACTGGGAGGAGGTGAAGAAGGATTCACAAGGGGTACAATAC
>JAEZFH010000426.1 GCA_023437885.1 Bacillota bacterium
ACCTTCCACTCTTCCTACACAGCACAACTAACTGCCCTCTTTCATGTGCTAATAACAGTTAAGTAATTCAACCAAAATATCCCTGTATTTTGTTTCTAATAAATAACCAATCTCTAAAAGCTGATACCCCATTTACATTTTCATAGAATATATCTTCCGTATAAAGTACATATCATATTTATGTAATCAAAAAATTGCACTAAATAAATATCCTATAAATGTATTTCATAATCATGTTTAACAGATTCTGTACTATCCAACATTCTAGTGCTTACTCTGTACAGCAGGCTATAAAGCAAATCATATCCCACTACGATTATGTCTTATATTTCAAGCCTCTTGAGCATTACAATTTCATATCAATGGATTTATAGGAATTAGGAAGAAGACTATTTTGATGCAGGCTATGAAGCTAGCTATGAAATTTTTAAGGGGCAATAAAGCTATCAATAGAATATATTTGAAGGTGTGAAGCTATCTAAAGTAGTATTGAAAATGAAATCGGTCTCTCTGACTAGCAGAAAGACCGATTTTTTTATAAAAATTATTCAATTTAAAACATGTGCATTAATCGCTAGAATCCAGTAAAAGCAAGGGTTTTTACATATCTTCATTAAGCTTGCTTAAGCGTATCGCCTGGTCCGCTGCAATCAGACTATCCATCAGTACATCCAGTTCTCCGTCCATAACCTTGTCAATCTGGTACATGGTCAGATTAATTCTGTGATCTGTCACGCGTCCCTGGGGGAAATTGTAGGTTCTGATTTTCTCGGAACGGTCGCCCGTACCAACCTGGTTCTTTCTTGCCTCTGCCTCGGCATTGCGGGCCTTCTCCAGCTCCAGATCATAAAGCTTTGCACGCAATACACGGATGGCCTTATCCTTATTCTTGAGCTGGGATTTTTCATCCTGACAGGAGATTACGATTCCGGTAGGAATATGCGTTAGTCGGACTGCTGAGTCCGTGGTATTAACACACTGTCCACCATTACCCGAGGAACGGAATACATCAAATTTGCAATCGTTCATATCCAGCTCCACATCCACCTCTTCCGCCTCCGGCATAATCGCTACCGTTGATGTCGAGGTATGAATCCGTCCGCCGGATTCCGTTACCGGAACGCGCTGTACGCGGTGGACACCGCTCTCATATTTCAGCTTCGAATAAGCTCCTTTCCCGTTGATCATAAATATTACTTCCTTGAAGCCGCCGATGCCGTTCTCATTCATATTCATAACATCAATCTTCCAGCGGTGGCGTTCCGCATACATTACATACATACGGTATAATTCGGCTGCAAACAAGGCTGCCTCATCTCCGCCGGCTCCGCCTCTTATTTCTACAATAACGTTCTTCTCGTCATTCGGGTCCTTCGGAAGCAGTAATATCTTCAGCTCTTCCTCAATCTTGGGAATACGCTGCTTACACTCACTTAACTCTTCCTTGGCAAGCTCACGCAGCTCTTCATCGCTCTCTTCCTCCAGCATGGCAAGGCTCTCTTCCAGACTGTTCTGAGTGGCTTTATATTCTCTGTATTTTTCAACAATTTCACTTAAATCAGCATGCTCCTTACGAAGCTTCCTGTAATTATTCTGGTCGTTTAAGACATTGGGACTCATCATCTCATCTTCAATCTCCTGAAAACGAATCAGAAGGTCTTCTAACTTATCAAACATAACACCAATTCCTCCATATCTATTACAATCTTCTTGCAGAGACTACCCGGTCAAGCCCGCTCAGATCCTTCTTTATCTTAATATCAGTATAGCCTTCCCTCTGCAGGATCTGCTTTACGGCCTCACCCTGATTATGCCCGATTTCATAGAATATGAAACCATTCCGGTTAAGATGGCTTTTTGCTGCTTCACTGATCCGTCGGTAGAACAGCAGTCCATCCTCACTTCCGTCCAGTGCCATTCTCGGTTCAAAATCCCTGACCTCCGGCATTAGTCCGGATATCTCCCCGGAAGGTATATAGGGGGGATTGGACACCAGAATATCATAGCTTCCCGTTATCCCTTCAAAGAGATCACTCCGGATCAACTCTATTTCTACCTTATGTTTTTGCACATTCTTTTCTGCAACCGCAAGCGCCTTCTCGGACAAATCCGCTCCGACCGCCCGGGCGGGATTGCCCAGCTTGGCGAGACTGATGATAATACAGCCGGAGCCTGTGCACATATCCAGCACCGACCGGTGCTCACTAATCTTAAGAACCTCTTCCACCAGTATCTCCGTATCCTGTCTTGGAACCAGAACATCCCGGTTTACCTCGAATTCCATGCCCATGAACTCCTGGGAGCCGGTAATATGCTGCAGGGGGATATGGCTCTCACGCTGCCGGATCAGTTCCAGATACCTATCTTCCGATAATTGCTCTGCATCCGTATCACCTTTGAATAACAGGTCAGTCCGATTGATCTGAAAGACGTGCGCATGCAGATACCATGCATCTACATCGGCATCTGCTATTCCCTGCTGTTTCAGCAGTTCACGGCCGGTCTGCAGCAATTGCTTATAAGTA
>JAEZFH010000465.1 GCA_023437885.1 Bacillota bacterium
GCACTGTACGATATCTCCCGTATTACTCTTTGTAACTTTAACTTGAGTAGACTTTAAGTCTCCCTCCTTCACAGCGTTAACCAACCTTATTTGAAACGGGTCAATTTTTAACCGGAATGCCAGCTTATCCAGCATTCTTTCCAAGCACATCGTAAGAGCTTCATGTCCAAATCCACGAAATGATGTCACGTATGGGTGATTGGTATAGACGCTATAGCAGTCACAGCATAGGTTGGGAATATGATATGGACCTGCACATTCGACTGCAATTGCTTTCGCCAGCTTTGGTGAAATCTCCGAATATGCACCGGTATCAACATAAAAATTCATCGCAGCCGCCATGATCTGCCCGTTGTTCTTTGCACCTAATTTAATGGTGCTCTCCAAACCCATATGGCAGGGTGATGTGACTAAATCCTCTTCTCTGGTATTTGCCAAATTGACGCATTTGCCCCTTACAGACATCGCTGCAATTACAGCCAAAACCTCCAATTGCACGGCTGCTTTACCGCCAAAGCCTCCGCCCACAAACGGAACGCGAACAATGATTTTACCTTCCGGAATATTAAAATATTGACTGATCTGTTCCTTAATACTGAAGGGCGCTTGCGAGGAAGCTGTGATGATCACGCTGCCGTCCGGCATAATTGTACAACGGACGGCTCTGGTCTCCATTGCAGCGTGGTCGGACTGGGGGAGAGAAAAGCTTCCCTCCACAATGATGTCACAATCATCCCAGCCCTTTTGCATATCGCCTTTTCTGATTTTTTGATGATGGCATATATTTGTGCTTTCAACCGGATAGATTTCCTGGATCATTTTTTTATATGACATGAGCTCCTCATGCAAAAGCACCGGCATTTCCTTGATTGCATCCTGAATGGAATTAACAATCGGCAGCAGCTGATATTCTACGTGAATCTTTCTTGCTGCGGCACTTGCCTTCTGCTCCTCATCTGCAACAACGATAGCGACAGGTTCGCCGAAGTATCGAACCCTCCCATCCGCCAGAGGCGGCCTGTCCCGCAACAGGGCGCCGCAAATAACAGGGTTGTCTTTTGCTGTAATCACTGCTTTCACCCCAGGCATTGCAGCTGCTTCGCCTGTGTCTATTGAAATAATCTTAGCATGTGCATGAGGGCTGGTTAGCAGCTTGGCACACAGCATGGGCTCATCAATCAGGTCATTCGTATATTTTGCGGCTCCCGTAACCTTATCCCGTGCCTCTTTTCTAACAATGTCTTTTCCTAATTGAGATTCCATCGGTTCCTCCTGTCTGCTTACTAATAAATACCGGCTCTTCCGCTCTTCTTATTCTTCGCTTCATCCTAATTTAATCCGAATATCGCCCGGGTACTTTATAGAATCACATATCTTATTATGCCTTCTTAATATATCTTCTTATCATATCTTCTTATCATATCTTCTTATCATATCTTCTAACTTAATTAATGATTTTATGCTTTTCTATTTGATTTTGTGTTTAAATAAACCGCTTCTGGCTTAAAATCAACAGTTTTACACCTTAAAACTCTTATTTGAAACAGACCCAATGAAAATACCCCGGTAAGCTTCCGCTCTACCAGGGCATAGTCACTCTCCTGTATTCATAACCTCACGCTATCTACTGCTGCTACTGCTCTTATTCTTCGGATTATCCTCATGTAATCCGAATACCGCCCGGGCACTTTCTGCCTGCGGATCATGCTTAATGTGCTTTTTATGAAATGTCCCATCTTCCTTCTTATGATTTTTGGTACTTCTCATCTTATTGTCATCGGTCATAACAATCCTCCTTTTAAATTCAGTGCCATCAAGTGCCGTCAAATATTATAATTTGGCTTAAACCGATACTCGCTGTCAAGTTATCATAACAAGTATCATAACAAGTACCATGTCCTTCCTCAGGATGATATTTATTAACACTATATATTTTTATCATATCCTCAATCTTTATTAATGATTTTATAGTTTTCTTTTTTATTATGGATTTAATAAGCTTCGTGCTTCCGATGCTATTTATATTGGTCTCGGTACCAGCGGATCATCTTGCCTGCCACACTGTCGATGGATGGGATGTTGGGCAGGTTTCCTGCATGAAACCATTTCGCATCAAGGATTTCATTCTGATCCTCATGGATTTCTCCGCTCTCATATTCCGCAGTAAAGGCCAGCATCAGGGAATCCGGGAAGGGCCAGGGCTGACTGCCGAAGTACCGGATGTTTTTCACCTTTATCCCTACCTCCTCCTTAATCTCACGCGCAACACACTGCTCCAGGCTTTCCCCCGGTTCCACGAAGCCGGCGATGAGACTGTAAAGATTATGTCCAAAATTCCGGTTATGGGCCAGCAGAATCTGATCCTCCTTGAATACTGCGGTAATCGTTGCCGGAGAGATTCTGGGGTAGATAATATTCCCGCAGCTTAGACAGATCTTTGCCCTTTCTTCTTCTTTCTCCTCCGTCTTATGCCCGCAGCATCCACAATATTGATTCATGCTGCTCCAGTGAAGAATATGATTCGCCGCACCGGCTGCGATAAACAGCCCCGGATCTCCGGACTTATCGGTTACTTCTCTCAGCTCCACATACTCCAGCCCTTTTATAGCTACAGGCTCCGAAATCCGGCTACAGTAACAATTATGTCCGTCGTAGGTCCCGATATATATCATCCCTGTCTCCAGAGAAAAATGCTCTTCTGCAAACTGTTTTTCCGGTATCCGTAAGCCGCTATCTTCCGAAAGCATGGCAAGCTTCCTCTCATGCAATACCAGTGCCCAGTCCGGCTTTTCCGTCTGAGCCTCGGGCTGAAAGGAAGGTTGAAAAATCTTTCGTTGTATGTTATCCATATTGTCACTCCTGACTTTGTTCTGTAAATATGGCAGTAAATATTGAAATCACCCTATGTACTGTCTCCGAAATCCATCGGTCCATTCTCTGATCTGCCATCGGCTTCCATCGGTACGGGAACCATCACAGTACACATTCCTAGTGCATTTATAACCTGTATTTTAACTCATTCCGGGAGAATTGCCACAGCTGAAATCATTTTCAGCACTATCTGCAATCTATGAAACACTCGAATGCAACATGGTGCTGTTACATCTGGTGCTCTTGTTCTGGCTCATGTCCTGGCTCTTATTCTGCTCTTGCTCTTGTTCTGCTCTTATTCTACTCTTGCTCTACTCTTGTTCTACTCTTGCTCCGCTCTTGTTCTACTCTTGCTCCGTTCTTTTTCTACTCTTGCTCCGCTCTTTTTCTGTTAACATACTACATCACATCTTTAACATTGCATCCACTTCTGATACTGTAATCATAAATGTGGAATTGTATGGTAAAATTAGTTTACTTATGGTAATATAATTTTAACTCTTAGCAGTTTATGATAATTCTTACATTTTTTTGTAAGACTCCCATGATCTGCTCCAGTAATAAACAGTATGTTAATTGTGGCCCGTTAAGGTGCCCTGCATCGGATAAGGGTAGAATAAAACGGATATTGAGCGGCCTGCCAATAGGCTGCTGAAATAAAGCGATATGGAGGAAAGCATCTATGATTAAAGGGATTGAGATCGGTGATATTACCATTGATTGTAATGACACAGCAATGCTGCAGAATTTTTACGCAAATATTCTCGGATGGGAAAAGAAAACCATGTATGACTGCCCTGCTGTTGTCAGTAAAAACGGTTTAGTGTTCTTATTTATGAAATGTGACATTGAGTATGTCCCTCCGGTTTGGCCTGAAGAAGCCGAGAAGCAGCAAAAGCAGATGCATTTTAATTTTCAAGTTGATGACCTGCCTTCTGCCGTGGAGGAAGCGGCTAAGCTCGGCGCAGCAAAGGCTGCAAATCAATACGGCGGAGAGTATTTTGTGACCATGCTTGACCCGGAAGGTCATCCGTTTTGTCTATGTGCCAAAGGATGAAGAAATTTTTATTTCTTATTATGGAGAAAATACGATGAAACACTGGTATAAGGAAGAATACGGATTTAAAATTACGGTTACTTCAGTGAGCGGTGACGGGTGCGCAGAACATTGCCGTAACGGTCACGAACCGGGTGATACCTACATTTGCGAATATGGCTGCCCAATATCGTCAGGCGGCGACGGCAGTTTTTGCTCAAAATCCATGCTTAAGCTGTTCCCGCTGCTGGAGGCGGTTCGGGCGGGCGGTGATTTATCATATCTTTTAGCTGGGGCAACCAAACATAGCGGAGAATTTATCTGCCCGGACGGGGTAGTGACATTTCGATTGGAAGCAACAAATAAATCCTGAGAAATCTGCCTCCATAATCAGTCTTACTAACAATCTTTGATTAAAAACACAGAGTTCATGCATTCATATACTAAAAATCACATTTTCAGTCTGGAGGTATCCCATGGAACGAATGATTAACCAAGATTTCAACAGCCTTCCCCAGCGAAGCATCTACTATTTTCTCGCCACCTATGCACCCTTTCATCCGATTGCTTCCCCCCTCGCAGAGGAAGCCGAGCAGCGCTCTGCTTATGATTTTATTCTGAGTATTTATCAGAAGCTTTACGAAGCTCCCAGCCTTATGGGATTTCGGCTGCTTCCTGATGACAGTCTGGGAGACTGGCAGTTTCATAAGGACAAGCCTAAGCTGGTAGCTGAGCTGCGTAAGATCATTCGGAAGCTGGAGGAGTTCATGGAGCTTCTCTGGACTATCTCATATAACGGACAGGCAGATAATAATTGTCTTGTCCTGGACTACAGCCTCAGGGAGCTTAAGCCCTCTGATAAAAAGCTTCTGGAACGTTTTGAAATTCCTACCGAACGTACCAAAACCTCATACTGTCTGCAATTTCCTTGCAGCATAAAGGGCCTCCAGCTCCTTGCCCGGGTATCCCAGCAGAATGCCCGCCCTGCCTGGCAGGGAAAGCAAAAACCCTATCTGCTCTTCTCCAGAGGCGTCTTTGATCCCTCCTCCTCATGGAGCAGCGAAATTTTTTCCGCCATGCTGGAGCACCGGGAGCCTATCCAACGCTTAATATCATATCTGGAAGAAAAGAATTTTGGACGCATTGATAACAAGGAATGCAACCATCAGGTGTCCCTGGATTATATCAAATGCTATGGAAAAGCAGATGATGAGCTGAAATGGGCCTGGGGCGAACGTACCCACAGTGGCCTGGAGATTATCTATGAAGAGACCCGAAGGAACCAACCGCTGATTACGCTGCGGATTCCATATTATAAAGAATTGCTGGCAAAAGCAGTTAATATGAGCCCTTCCTTGAAGGACTTTATCCTGCTCCATAATAAGAAATGCGATAATTGCCGTTACTGTGTTCAGACCGATAAAACGGGGAAGCGCCCTCTTGCCTTTTTTACCG
>JAEZFH010000468.1 GCA_023437885.1 Bacillota bacterium
ATGCAGGACGGAGATGGACCGGCTGAATAGCTTGGAGGATACCATCAACAGGCAGCAGATGCTCTTTGGTATTAACCAGGGGGGGACCTTTGAGGACATCCGAATCGAGCATGCAAAGGTAATCTCAGAGATGGAGCTGGACGGATACGCTTTAGGCGGGCTGGCAGTGGGCGAAAGCCATGAGGAGATGTACCGTATTATAGAAGAGACAGTACCCTATCTTCCCCTGCAGAAGCCGGTTTATCTGATGGGAGTGGGCACACCGGCCAATATACTTGAGGCAGTGGACCGGGGAGTGGACTTCTTTGACTGCGTTTATCCTACCAGGAACGGAAGGCATGGGCATGCCTATACCAATAACGGTAAGATGAACCTGATGAATGCAAAATACGAGCTGGATGACCGGCCGATTGAGGAGGGCTGCGGCTGCCCGGCCTGTATGCGTTACAGCCGTTCCTATATCAGACACTTACTCAAGGCTAAGGAAATGCTTGGTATGAGACTGATGGTACTCCATAATCTGTATTTCTATAACCATATGATGGAGGAAATCCGGGAGGCAATTCGCGACAAGCGTTATAAGGAATATAAAAATATGCGATTGGAAGGCTTTGTTAGGAGTGAGGAATAGTATATTGTCCTTAAATTAAGGACGTTAACGGACGGTATACCGGAAGCGAATAACATTGAATTATAGAAAAATTTATCAGGAGGATTTTTAAATGAATCATTTTACGCTATTAACAGCAGGGGCATCAGGCTCTTCAACCGGTTCTATGCTATTATTAATTGTTCAGGTGGGCTTCTTAGGTCTTTTGCTTTATTTCATGCTGATCCGTCCTCAGAAGAAGCAGCAGAAGAAGATGAGCGTAATGCTTTCTACTCTGGCAGCCGGTGACAGTGTATTAACCTCCGGCGGTTTCTACGGAGTGGTGATTGATGTGATGGATGATATCGTAATCGTAGAATTCGGCAATAACAAAAACTGCAGAATTCCTATGAAGAAAAGTGCCATCGTTGAGCTTGAAAAGCCCAACACTGAGAAATAAGAGAGAAGCGATCGGACAATTTCATAACAGTATTGCAAGTAATGGGCTGTCCTATCCGTATCGGATTTGGGCAGCCGTTTTATTGCGCCATGCATGACGCATGGTCACGGATAGAGGAAGATCTGCCGCAGAAGCGGCAGCCGGAGGTGGGATGAGCAGGCAGGAAAAGGCAATTGTTACAGTTTTATGCATGGTTTATAACGGGGATAAGATATTGTTGCAGAACCGGGTGAAAAAGGACTGGCATGGATATACCTTTCCCGGCGGGCATGTGGAGAAGGAAGAGTCCTTTGTTAGAGCAGTGATTCGCGAGGTATGGGAAGAAACCGGTTTAACAATCGGAGATCCCAGGCTGTGCGGAGTAAAGCAGTTCCAGACCGATGAGGATGAGCGATATATTGTATTTCTATTTAAGACAGACCGGTATGAAGGAAAATTAACCTCCTCGCCGGAAGGGGAAATGCGGTGGGTGGACCGCGCATCCCTCCAGGAATATCCTTTGGTGGAGGATTTTATGGAGCTGTTGCAGATCTTTGACTCGGAGGATTATTGTGAGTTTATGTATGAACGGAATAAAACAGGAGCGGATTGGGTGATCCGATTGTATTAAAAGTACCGGCAACTTTCTCAGATACCGATATTAGCCGTCTCTACCGATATTCTACCAACAGTAGGTTTACAAAATAGTATAAAATATCCTAAGCTTAAGAAGTAGTTATCAAAGAAGGGATAGTATTAAATGCTTTTATAAGGCCAATGATTCTGATGTGAGTTTAAAGAAGAATTCAATATAAGAGGGTAAAAGGAATGGCTTCCATTAGGAAGCAGTCCTGGTTTTCCTCCGGGTTTTGTGTCTCTGGCAAGCACAGAACGTTGTTTGGTATTTAAAACCTTGATTTCCCATAAGGCAAATTTATGCTGCAGCCCAAATACATGCGGAGACGGCAGAATGGAGAATTATATGAATCATGTAAAGACTGGTAAATTAATTGCTGAGTGCCGGAGGGAACGGCATTGTACTCAGGCAGAACTGGCAGAGAAGCTTGGCATTACGGATACATCGGTCTCAAAATGATAATGCGGAAGAAGCAGTGGGCTCTTTCATTCAGGGATGCTCTCTGGGCCTGTCCGTTGGGATGAAAATAGTAGGCCTTCTTTGGGTGGTATATGGGATAGCTAAGGAATCTTTGAATAAGGAGACATAATTAAATATCTGCCAGGCTAAGACTGCCCGGAAATCATTCCGGCTGATTTTCAGCCTGGCAGATATCTTACAAACAGATTGCGTTCAGAGGAGAAGAAAAATCCTCGATTCAATCTGACTTCGCTGATATATTAAACCAGCTCTATATGGTACTTCTCCAGCCAATAGTTAATTTGCAGCAGGTATGCAATCATTTGGGGTCCGGCCATTAGCTGCCCATACCAGGGCTTCCCGTAATCAGAGGGAGCTTCAAGGAAGGTTTTTACCTTCTTTGTGTCAATCAGAGGATGAATCGGTGCATTGGGATCGGAGATGACATCCAGCAGTCGGCTGCCCAGAAGCTTTTCATACTCGGGATGATAGGTCTTAGGATAGGGGCTCTTTCTGCGCTGCAGAATTTCGCTCGGAATGAGTCCTTTTCCCGCATCCCTGAGCAGGCCTTTCACAACCCCGTCCTTTGCCTTCATGGACCAGGGGACATTCCAGACATATTCGACAATACGGTGATCCGCAAAGGGGACCCTTGCCTCAAGGCCGGAAGACATGCTGCACCGGTCCATGCGGTCCAGTAAGGTAACCATGAACCATTTGAGATTAAGATAAGCAACTTCTCTGCGTCGTGCCTCGACTTTACTTTCTCCCTCCAGGCGGGGAACCTCGGAAATGGTTTTTTCATAGGCAGCCTGAACATAGCCGTCCAGATCCAGTACTGATAATAAATCCTGGGACAGAAGAAATTTGCGGGTGCTCATACTGTTAGACCAGGGAAAGGTATTCTGCTCCATCAGCTCCGGCCGGTTGATCCACGGATATCCTCCAAAAATTTCATCTGCACATTCTCCGGTTAGGGTTACTTTGGTCTGTGCGGCTACCTTCCTGCAGAAATAGAGCAGAGAGGACTCCACGTCCGCCATATTGGGAAGATCCCTGCCATCCACCGCAGGATACAGATGATCCAACAGATCGAAGTTATCACATTCCAGATAGGTATGGCTGCTTCCCACAGCATCGATCATAATATCCACATAAGGACGATCCTCGGTAGGCTGAAAGGAATTAGATTTAAAGTGCTTGTTGTTATCCTTGAAATCAAAGGAATAGGTCCGAAGCTGCAAGCCCTGCTTCTTCAACTCTCTGGCACAAATTGACGTAACCAGACTGCTGTCCACGCCGCCGGACAGAAGGGTACAGATGGGGATATCGGATATCATCTGCCGTTTTACAGCGTCATATAATAAGAAGGAAGTCTTTTCTACCGTAGCTTCATAAGTGTCCTCATGAGG
>JAEZFH010000513.1 GCA_023437885.1 Bacillota bacterium
CATTTATTCCATGAAGGGGAGTTTGTCGGGCCGTTCGTATATGACCTGGAGATCTCCTATGATAAATTCCTTAATAAGATTTTTATTGAGAATACTGAGCAGCCCTATCACATTAAGTTTTTTGTGAAGGGTTCTTCCTATAAATTATTTGGCCTTATAAAAAGCAACCGGCATTTATTCGGTGTCGATAATTCGGACCGGCCTGCAGGAAAAGATAAGGTGAATGTGATGATTTTTGGAGCTGACCAGCTTGGACGGGACTTATTTTCCCGAATTCTGATTGGCAGCCAGGTATCGCTTACGGTGCCGCTGATCGGAACCCTGATGTCCTTTTTGCTCGCAATTGTCATCGGCGGTATCTCAGGCTATTACGGCGGTTTTATTGATACGGTAATACAGAGAATTATTGAGGTGATATCCTCGTTCCCGACACTGCCGCTGTGGATGGCGCTTTCTGCGGCAATTCCACCGGGGATCTCGGTGGTGAAGGTTTATGTCTTCATAACTCTGATTATGTCCCTGCTAAGCTGGCCGGGATTGGCAAGAACCGTGCGAAGCAAATTCCTGTCCCTGAAGAAGGAAGATTACATATTGGCGGCGAAATTGGCCGGTGTATCCGATGCTAAGATTATTGCGAAGCATCTTGTTCCGGGCTTCATGAGTTATCTGATTGTAAGCTTGACCCTGGGCATTCCCGGCATGATCCTCGGAGAAACCTCCATGAGCTTTCTTGGTTTAGGTATGCGTGCGCCTGCCACCAGCTGGGGCGTATTGCTTCAGGAATGTCAGAGTATCAGCAATATTGCTAATTGTCCCTGGAAGTTGATTCCGGTGCTGTTTGTAGGATTAGCGGTTTTGGCCTTCAATTTCCTTGGCGATGGTTTGCGAGATGCTGCAGACCCATATAAATAAGCGAGGTACAACATGGATAATAATGTGGTAAAAGTAGAGGATCTTAATATAAGAATCAAGCTGGATGAAGGGATACTGACACCGCTTCGCGGGATCAGCTTTGCAATCCGTGAGAATGAAACACTGGGACTGGTAGGGGAATCAGGCTGCGGAAAGAGTCTGACCAGCAAAGCGATTATGGGGATTAACGATAAGAAATGTGTAACTACCGGTAAGATTATTTTCAACAGCGAAGGCACGGAGCTGAGTCTTCTCGATATGAAATTTGGCGGGTCGGAAATCCGAAGCATCCGGGGTAAGAATATATCCATGATATTCCAGGAACCCATGAGTTCCTTCTCCCCGCTTTTTACGATTGGCCATCAAATCTCGGAGTTTGTGCGGCTGCATATGACAAAGGATAAAAAGAAAGCAAAGGAAATTGCCATCGAAGCGATGCGAAAGGTCGGTATTGCCAACCCGGAGAAGCGATACAACCAATATCCCCATGAATTCTCCGGCGGTATGCTGCAGAGAGCTCTGATTGCAATGGCACTGGCCTGCAATCCAAAGCTTCTGATTGCAGACGAGCCAACAACGGCATTGGATGTAACCATACAGGCGCAAATTCTGGAGCTGATGAAGGAATTACAAAAAGAGTATAAAATGGCAATTCTGTATATTACCCATGATCTGGGAACAGTAGCGAGAATCTGTGACCGCGTAGCAGTTATGTATCTGGGTAAAATCGTGGAGATTGCACCTGTTAAAAATATTTTTCATAAGCCGCTCCATCCATATACCATTGGCCTGATGGGGTCCATTCATAAAATTGGCGGAGGGCATGAGCGTCTGTATTCGATCGAAGGAACCGTACCTCTGGCGATGAATTTGCCAAATCAATGCGGGTTCTATGAACGCTGCGAATATCGTATTGATGGACATTGCAACTGTAGTGAGCCTGAATTGGTTGAGGCGGAAGAGGGGCACTTTGTTGCCTGCTATGCGGACGTTGCAGCTGCAAAAAAGCAGAGAGAACGGTAAGTAGGACAGAATGGAGGTTATTATGCCGGAAACGATATTAAAAGTAAAAGAGATGAGCAAGACATTCTCCTCAATAAAAGTAAATGTAAGAGCCGTGAATCAGGTCAGCTTTGAGGTTAATAAAGGTGAGACGGTTGGCATAGTCGGTGAATCGGGCTGCGGTAAGACAACCCTTGGACGGTGCATCGTTAAAGCGATTGATGCAACCTCAGGTGAGGTTCTCTATCTTGCCGAGGACGGCAGGGAATATAATCTGCAGCATATTAATAAGGATACCATGAAGAAGATCCGAAAAGAAATCCAGATGATTTTTCAGGACCCATTTTCTTCCCTGGATCCGCGAATGACGGTTTTTGATATTATCTCCGAGCCTTTGAGAGCAAACTTTAACCTGTCTAAGAAGGAGATCGAGGATAGAGTAAAGGCTATGGCGGTCAAGGTAGGCTTAAACCCCAGCTATCTGAAGCGCTATCCCCATGCGTTTTCCGGCGGACAGCGCCAGAGAATTGGGATTGCCAGAGCGCTTGTGCTCTATCCGCGTATCATTGTTTGCGATGAGGCGGTTTCGGCACTGGACGTATCCGTACAGGCGCAGGTTGTGAATCTGCTCAAGGACTTACAGAAGGAGCTTCAGCTCACCTATCTGTTCATCAGCCATGACCTGTCGGTGGTAGAGCATATCTCTGATAAGGTGGGGGTGATGTATCTGGGCAGAATGGTGGAGTACGCTGCCTCCGAAGAATTATTCACAAAGCCTTTTCATCCCTATACGGAGGCATTGCTGTCCGCAGTACCGATTGCGGATCCGGACCTGGAGAACCAGAGAATTCCGTTACAGGGCGAAATTCCAAATCCGGCGAATCCTCCTTCGGGATGCTTCTTTCATATCAGATGCAAGTATTGTATTGATAAA
>JAEZFH010000004.1 GCA_023437885.1 Bacillota bacterium
CATAAAGTCAATCACATATCCTCTTCCAGCCGAAGTGTGATTGACTTAGAGGATCGGCAACCGGTATACCGGTAGGTTTTTCAGTTGTTTCGGTACCTCCGACTCTAAGTAATTCTGAATTAGAAAAGGAGACTAAACTATGTACAAAAGTTTTTCAATGGAATTAGCCGGAAGAACTCTTACCGTAGATATCGGAAGAGTTGCAGCACAGGCCAATGGTGCGGCGTTAATGCATTACGGTGATACCGTGGTATTATCCACCGCAACCGCATCCAGTAAGCCCAGGGAAGGAATTGATTTCTTTCCCCTGAGTGTGGAATATGAAGAGAAATTATATGCCGTAGGCAAAATTCCAGGAGGCTTCATTAAGAGAGAGAGCAAGCCCTCCGAGAATGCAATTCTTACCTCCCGCGTAATTGACCGTCCCATGAGACCTCTGTTCCCGAAGGATTACCGGAATGATGTTACTCTGAACAATCTGGTGCTTTGTGTAGATCAGGACTGTTCTCCGGAAGTAACGGCAATGTTAGGTTCTGCAATCGCAACCTGCATCTCCGACATTCCTTTTGACGGACCTACCGCATCAACAATGGTAGGTATGGTGGATGGACAATTGGTATTCAATCCTACCTCTACCCAGAGAGAGCAGTCAACACTGGCTCTTACTGTAGCCTCTACCAAGGAAAAGGTAATTATGATCGAGGCCGGAGCGGATGAGCTGCCGGAGGACAAGATGATTGAGGCTATCTTTGCTGCCCATGAGATGAATCAGAAGATAATCGAATTCATCGAAACGATTGTTGCCGAGGTAGGTAAGTCGAAGCACGATTATATTATATGTGATACTCCTGCGGAGTTATATGAGGATATGATAAGCTTTATCACACCCGAGGCCATGGAGGTTGCCGTATTTACCGATGAAAAGCAGGTAAGAGAAGCCAATATCAGAGAGATAACGGACCGGCTGGCAGCCAGATATGAGGAGACTCATCCGGAATGGCTTCCGTTATTGGGAGAGGCCATCTATAAATTTGAGAAAAAGACAGTTCGTAAGATGATCTTAAAGGATCAAAAGCGTCCGGACGGCAGAAAGATTACGGAAATCAGAAGACTTGCAGCTGAAGTGGATGTACTGCCCAGAACCCATGGTTCCGGTATGTTTACCCGTGGTCAGACCCAGGTGCTTACCATCACTACTCTGGGGGCGCTGGCGGAGACCCAGAGATTGGACGGTATCGATGAGAATGAGACCGGTAAGCGTTATATGCACCACTACAATTTCCCGTCCTATTCGGTAGGTGAGACTAAGCCCTCGAGAGGACCGGGCAGAAGAGAAATCGGTCACGGAGCTCTGGCAGAAAAGGCCCTGGTGCCGGTTCTTCCCAGTGAAGAGGAATTCCCTTATCCAATCCGTACCGTTTCAGAGGTATTGGAGTCAAACGGCTCTACCTCCCAGGGAAGTATCTGTGCTTCCACCCTGTCGTTGATGGCAGCAGGTGTTCCGATTAAAGCGATGGTTGCAGGTATCTCTGTTGGTCTGGTAACCGGAGAAAGCGATGACGATTATATTCTTTTAACAGATATTCAGGGTCTTGAGGACTTTTTTGGAGACATGGACTTCAAGGTTGCAGGTACCCACAAGGGAATTACTGCGATCCAGATGGATATTAAGATTCACGGCTTAACCAGAGAGATCATTGAAAAAGCCATTTACAGAACCAAGGAAGCCAGAACCTATATTCTGGATGATGTTATGGCTCCCGTGATTTCGGAACCGAGACCGGAGGTTGGTCCTTACTCTCCGAAGATCGTTCAGATTAAGATCGATCCTTCCAAGATCGGTGAGGTTGTTGGTCAGAGAGGAAAGACCATCAATGCCATCATTGACCAGACCGGAGTAAAGATTGATATTACCGATGACGGTGCGGTATCCGTATGCGGTCTGGATAAGGAAAGCATCCAGAAGGCACTTGAGATGGTTAAGATGATTGTTACCGAATTTGAAGAGGGCAAGCAATATACCGGTAAAGTGGTAAGCATTAAGGATTTTGGTGCTTTCATTGAATTTGCTCCCGGCAAAGAGGGTATGGTCCACATCTCTAAGATTGCGAAGCACAGAGTAGAGCATGTAGAAGATGTATTGACTTTGGGTGATATTGTTAAGGTAGTATGCCTTGGTCAGGACAAGATGGGCAGAGTCAGCTTTAGTATCAAGGATGCCCAATAGATGATGATTAAGCTTTAACACATGGGGTCACTTCAGAATAAATGATTTGGAAAGAGAGAAGGCATCGGTTCGGATGCAGTATCCTTTTTGAAGATTTATTTTGAAGGGCCCTTTTTAATCATACCTTAACTTGACATTCCGGGGCTTTCGGCTTATTATGGGTGTTGTGAATTTATTACAGATATAGCCGGATATGGAAGCGGCAGCAAGTAATAATATTCAGAAAAGAATAGATGCAGAAAGGGAAGGATGTAATTATGAAAAAACGATTATTATCTCTATTGCTGGTTCTCATGTTGTGTATCAGCATGCTGCCTGTTAACCAGGTATTGGCAGCAACCAACAGCTCCTTGGCGGTGGAAGAGCTGCAAAGCTTTGCCGCAGGTCAAACCTATAGTGATTGGGCTGTTGCAGATCTGGTGGTTGCAGATACTTATGGCTTATACCCTGTGACCTGGTATGAGAAGGACATGACCAAAGCAATAACTCCGGCGAAGATGAGGGTGCTGATGGCAGGACTCAGATACAAGATGCTGGATACGGATAGTGTACAGACGAGTGGCTATACCTTCTATAACATGCAGGAAAAAATGACAGTGGAAGAGGTTATGAACTATCTGTTTGATACAGTGGTATCCTTTACCTTTACAAAGGATTTGGCATTGAAGGATACCAAGGCTGTTACCTATATGAAGGAGAACGGTATCTATACAGGCAAGAACGGAGAGCTGGGGCTGAAGAAAACCTGTTCCGTCGAGCAGGCCTGTGTGATAGCTGCCAGACTGGTGACCAATATCTATGACAGGCTGGGTGCTGCAAGCAAAGGATTTTTATGGGAGACGAAGGCAAACGGCAATACGGTATACATGCTCGGCTCCATTCATATGGCTACCACTAAGATTTATCCCTTCAGCAATAAGATATTGGCTGCCTATCAAAATTCTGATGCGTTAGGGTTGGAAGTAAACTTATATGATCAGGCAGGCGCCATGGATTTAGTGAATATGGCTGTCTATACGGATGGAACCACCCTGAAGGATCATGTTTCCCAAGAAACCTATGATAAGGTTATCGCTTTTGCAAAGAGCTTTGGCTATAGTGAGGAGCAGATTGCAATGCTGAAGCCCTGGTATATTTATATATCCTTTAGTGCACTTTCTATGACCAATACCGGTTCGGTGTCGGAAGCAACAGCAGGCGCTTCTCTTGGAATTGATATGAATTTCCTGAACAATGCGATGCTTTACGGAAAGCCTGTTCTGGAACTGGAAGGTTATAAATCCCAGGCCAGCATGCTGGATAGCTTCTCTGATGAACTGGAGGAATACCTCCTTAACAGCACGGTCGATGCAGTTACCCAAGTGGTAGCAGGCACCAGCAAATCCTCTGCAAGCGACTTAAATCTCATGCTTGAGTTATGGCGCAAGGGAGATGCCGAAAAGTTCAAAGAATATACTTCATTTGAGTATGAATATCAGGATATGCTGGAGAATGGAAATACTGAAACAGAGAAGAAGCTTATAGCTGAATTCCATGATAAGCTGTTTATACAGCGTAATAAAACCATGGCAGCTTATATTGAAGGACTGCTGAAGGCGGAAGGAAGCAAAACCTATTTTGTAATTGTAGGAAGCGGACATTACCTGGGGAATGACAGTGTTCTTGATATTCTGGAAGATAAAGGCTACACCATTACACAGATTAAATAATAGCATTATCAAATAGTATTAAGTGTTAAGGAGCCCGGAATGACTCATTTGGAACTCATTTTCGGGCTCTTTATCATGTTTTCATAGGAAACTGTGTTCTATAAAATTATTAATAGCATAAGCTTGTTTATATTTGCTTATGTTTGACCTTAAGCACATGATACGCAATCTGCACGTTACAGTAGTCTGTGGTATCTGCATTAAGGGTATACTGTTTTATTTATTGTAAATGGGGTTAAACTATGTTAGAATCAAAGTCTAATCATTTCAACTGTTCAGTCTGGTTAACAAATTATAGGAACTAGGTTTGTATATGGTACTCACTGTGCGGTTTAAGGAAACGCTAAAAATAACTTTGTACACTTTTTTTGCTTATTCCTTAAAAACTTAGAAAAGGAAGGGATCGGTATGACGAATATTAATCAGTTATCCAATAAGATTACCGTAGTAACAGAAGTATTACCATATCTACAAAGTGCATCCTTCGGTATTTGGATTAAGGCAGGCTCAGCCAATGAAGATGAAAGCAACAACGGTATTGCTCATATTATAGAACATATGCTGTTTAAGGGAACCAAAACCCGCAATGCAAAACACATTGCTGATGAGATGGCAAGAATAGGCGGGAACATGAATGCATTTACCAGCAAGGAGTGCACCTCCTATTATGCTACCACCTTAAGTGAGCATCTATCCATAGCAATTGATATAATTTCAGATATGCTCTCGAATTCCCTGATCGATGAGAAAGCCTTGAAGAAGGAAAAGGGCGTTATCATCGAAGAAATCGATATGTATGACGATTCTCCCGAGGATCTGGTGCATGAGATGCTGCAGCAGAGAATTTGGAAGGACCATCCCTTGGGATATATGATCTCAGGCACGAAGAAGAATGTCAGGAACGTGACGAGAGAGCAGATACTGGATTTTATGAATAACTATTATGTCGGTGAGAATATGATTATATCCGTGGCCGGCAGGTTTGAGGAAGCTTCTGTCCTGAAGCTGCTGGAGGATAAATTCGGAGGAATAAAAGCAGAAAGCGCTGCGCTCAGGAAGGAAGGCAGCAGGCCGGAATACAACCGTGTTATGTGCAGGCGTCATAAGGATATTGAGCAGCTGCATTGCAATATAGCCTTTCCTTGCATCTCATATCTCTCAGAAGAGAGGTATATACTCTCTGTGTTGAATTCCATCCTTGGCGGCAGTGTGAATTCCAGGCTGTTCCAGAAGATCAGGGAAAATAGTGGACTTACCTACTCGATCTATTCCTATGGCAGTTCCTATCGGGAGACTGGTCTGTTCCATATCTATGCAGCCATGAACCCATCCCAGACCGCTGCAGTGCTGAAGAAAATAAATCAGATTATCTCGGATATGAAGAAGAAGGGGGTAACTCCCCAGGAACTGTCCATGACCAAGGAACAGATTAAGACGGAATTAATCCTTGGAAATGAAAGTGCCAAGAGCAGAATGAATGCCAATGGCAAGGCAATGCTTAACCGTGGCCGGTTAATTCCCATTGAGGAGCTAATCTGCGGGATTGACAAGGTGAATCTGGAGAGCGTAAAAGAGTTCGCAAACCGTTATTTTAATGTAACGGCAGCATCCACCTCCCTGGTTGGCAATCTAAAGGATATGGAGAATATCCTGCCGGAGTTTTCATGATCCTGAAAACGACAAGCAGTGCTCCGAGACTGCTAATATAGAATGAGGTATTTTTGATATAAACAATGAAGGCAGGAAATCAGCCGACACAGATGTGTCAGCCGGTTTCCTGCCTCTTATTCTGTTCCTAAGTCCGTTAAACATCGGTTTCCAGCCAATATATAACTGACTTGAAGTTATTCGTGAATGGTTATCACATAGGAGGCCTCAAATACTTCACCTGCTTCCAGGCAATTCCCATATTCCCGCTCCTCCAGTGTCCCATTGAAATCATTGGCATCGCAGCGGCCATACCAGGGCTCGATGCATACAAAGGGAGCCCTTTTCTTTGCCGGAGACCATAAGCCAAAGAGCGGTGCATCAAAGTTGACGGACAGGTAGGGCTTCTTGGAGCCGTCAGCAAGGGAGATACAATGAAATTGATTTTCTTCGATAATCAATGCATCACGGTCGAAGAGATGAGTATAAATGGGTAAAAATCCGTCCTCTGTGGTGAGAATGGGCTGTTCCTCATAAGGTTTTTTTACCGCGAGGCCATTCTCATCCACGAGAAGGTAATGGATGGGTTTATCCGAATCAAAAAGAATATAGTAATCGGATTGAAGTTCCCCCTCTCTAATCGGACAGCGGAATGCGGGATGTCCTCCAATGGAGAAATATAGCTTACCGTTACCGGTATTTCGTACTTTCCAGAAGGAGATCACCCGGTTTTCCTCCAGACGGTAGCCTAATTCCAGACAAAAATCAAAAGGATACAGCTTTTTGGTATCTTCGTTCGATTCAAGGGAAAACCAAAGCTCCTGTTCGCTTTGACTGACCAGGCGGAATGTCATATCCCTGGCAAAGCCATGCTGTGCTGAGGGATAGGTTTGGTCCTGGTAGGTGTAGGAGCGGTTTTTCAAAGAGCCGACAAACGGAAAGAGGATGGGAGCGTGACGCTTCCAATAAGCCGGATCGGCATTCCAAAGGTATTCGGTACCGGTTTGCGTACTCCGGATAGACCAGAGTTCCGCACCGTTATCCTCTACCGTGACAGATAATTGAGCATTCATTAAAGAATAGGCTGACATTGTAAATCCTCCTTATTGGTGAGACGTTTTTTGCTGCCAGAGGCTGTCGTTTAATTGTACGACTTTTCTGTACCGTTGACTGCTCTGCGCCTTTATCTTGCGTTTCAAATTACTTTCTTTGATAAAATATACCCTTATCTAGGCGATCATAATTTGCTTTGTGTTTTATTATACACCAAAAAATTCAAGATTCCAACAAGAAGAACACGATAGATAGTTCGGATGCCCCAGTCTGAACCGTAACCTCTGAATTGCTTATTTGCTTGGGGTGCCTACAAGATGGTAACTGCCGTAATGAAAGCTTTGATTGATAATAATCCTATAGTTTCCCGGTTCAAGTATGGTGCTGTCGGTCTCAGTCTTTGCTTGAAATTCTTTCATTTCATAGACATAATTATCCAAATCCGTGTTTTGTATTCCGAGATTAAAATTCCCCGATTCGGTTTCTACGGTTATACTAAGCTCCGTTGTCTCTTTTACCGTAAAATCATAGCATAGCATGTAGGAGAAGGCAGAGTTATTTGCTACATACAGCTCATCCGGCAAATTAACAATTTCTTTAAATACGTCATCCTTGTCCTCGGTATCTATATCGTCAGGCCGTTCAATACCGATGGCGATAAGCTCACCGTTAACTATTGCAAGACTGCCGGTTGCTTGATCCGTACCGTAGTACTTAGACTGTGTAACAACTAACTGACCATGTTCCAATGAAAGGATATAGTCAAAGAACATTCGGTCAGACAATTCATACAGTTTATCGCTTGCATAGTCATAGACAGCCGCATGATTGTCAACAATTCCAAAACCAGAGCTGACTGTCGCACAAAATTCGGGAAGCCCATCACCGGTCAGATCTGCCAAATAGACATTCCAAATTGGCCAGCCTTGGAATAATTCTTTTTCGTTACCGGATGCGATTGCTGTGACTTTTTCTGGGGTCCACTTGAAAATGACATTTGGATATTCGGGTAATTCCAATTCAAAACTGCTGTTCCATGGCATTTGTTCATCGGCGTAGTAATCCAGCCATTTGCGCGGTTCGTATGTATTATTCTTAAGCTCTTTTTCAAAATAGGTCCATCTATCCTCCAGCAAAACAACCAAACCGTCATTATAGTAAGCATATGGTGCATCTTCACAGCCAAAATTACTTTCACCATTTTGTGTTGGTTTTTGTGTACCGTCTACCGAGGATGTGATTGTTCCTAAAATCGCTGACGCATCTATTTTTGCCTCAATTTGTTTTCCGGTATCCATATAAATTTGACCTTCAACCATAATCATTGGATGCCTATCCCATTTTTCAATCACGTCGCTAACCCTATCCACTGCAAAGCCCACAATTAATGCAGCCGCCAGTATCACTGATGCAATGATAATCACGCGCGAATGCTTCTTGAAATTAAGAACATTTTTAATCCTCTCTTTCATACCGCCCTCGCCGAACGCAAGCGGACTTCCGTTCAGAATTCTATGCCCTGTTGCCACTCGTACGAGTGACAACGAGTAAGCGCTTTTGATATCCTCTCCGAGCTCCTTCATCACACGCTCATCGCAGGACATTTCCATATCCGCGCCCATCAGGATAAATGCGATCCATACCAGTGGGTTGAACCAATGCAGGCAAAGTACAAGATATGCGAACATTTTGACGGCATGGTCGTGCCGCCTGAGGTGTGTCTGCTCGTGGAGAATGATATAGCGCCGTTCCTCATCTGAAAGATTCGCCGGTATATAAATCCTCGGTCTAAAAAGCCCGATGACAAACGGTGTTTTCAGGTTATCGGCTTCATATAGCTTATCCTCCGTGAGAGCTGTACCATGAAGCTTATGTTTTAGCAAAACAATTGATATAAAGCTATAGATAAGCATGACAGCAGTGCCAAACATCCAGAGATAGGAGCTGGCACTGATTAAGGCTTGCATCGGATTTACAATCGCAGTGGTAGCGGCGGATGGCAATACTGCGCTGACAGCATTATCAACAATGGTTATCCCGCTGTTAATGCGTAGAACAGCTTGAAGCGCGATGTCCTGCGGGATGGGCTCGGCTTTGAAAGGAAGCAGGCTGAACACACTCTGGATTGAAAACGGGCATACAAGCCGGAAGCCTGCCACTGCCCAAAGTGAATAAGAAATAATCTTCGGTGCTTTTTTGAGTGGCAGCCGTGCAAGTATAATGACTGCAATAACATACGCCCCGGTTATGCTCATATTAAGGACGGAAAGAAAAATTTTCTCCATAGCTTGGTCCTCCTAAAGGTCAGCGGAATCGAACTTCTGTGGTTCGCTTCCATTGACCTTATGCTCGTGAATCAAGCGTACGAGTTCTTCCGCTTGTTTGTCGGATAGTTTTTTCCCGCCAATGAAGGAGGCGAGAAAATGCGGCAATGAACCGCCGAAGCTGTCCTCAACAAATCGACGGCTCTGGCCCGCATAAAATTCATTACGGCTAATCGCCGCTGATACAATTGCGTTCTCGTTTTTAAAAATCCCCTTGTCACACAGCCGTTTTAAAATGGTGTATGTCGTGGACTTTTTCCACTTCATCACTTCCTCCGACAAGCGGACCAGTTCTGTGGAGTTAATCGGTTCCTTCTCCCAAATCAAGTCAGCAAACTTTGATTCCATTCCTGCCAACCTATAATCGACCATAAGACTTGACCTCCTTTGCGCTACTGGTTGTAGACCTTGGTAGAAGTTTACACTATGTAGACTGGATTTGTCAAGAGAGAGTTTTGAACATGACTTTATTTGAATAGCATTCTATATCATAGAAGTAGGGTAAGTAAGAATTATTGCCTTGACAATTGGAATAGGAATGATATAATAAACTACAGTGAATGCACATTTATGGCACGAAGCGTCATATGATAAGCATAATAAACTATTCCAGGCATAAAGCGTTGACGAGAAGAGTACTGTGTGAAATAATTCAGAGAGAGATGCATATGGTGTGAGTATCTTATTAGGAAGCATGGGAAGACTAGCTCCGAGTGACCCCAATCCGGTCCGGTGATTCCGTTATCATCTAATGAAGTGGGTGCTATACACCAATAAGGGTGGAACCGCGACGTATATGATACGCCCGTCCCTTTCGATATGCTGAACAGGCAGGTCGTAAGAGAGGAGCTTTTTTAATTTGATTGAAAGGAGAATAAGAATGAAGATAACATTAAAGG
>JAEZFH010000026.1 GCA_023437885.1 Bacillota bacterium
GTTCTCCAGTACGGAGTTTTATCTTCCTCCCTTTGTTCACTGGCCCATGCTGATATGGAAACAAAGATTCCGGCTGTAATGGGGTCCGTGAAGTCAGCATGATTCATCTTCGCAAAATAGTCCCTGATCTGTCCCACGGTAATGACTTTTCCATAGGGCACCGTCTTCATCACCTTATCGTAGTCAATGGGCGGGGCAAAATACATCCGCTCACCGCCATATTTTTCGATGCTTTTCTCATCGGCAATCATTTGCACTTTCGGCATATCCTTGTTATTGTGCAGCATTGCATTGAAATCCTTCTTCTGCTCATTCGCCATATCAGAGCACCTCCTTTGAGTAAAGAATAAATTATTTTTGCTCCCCATGCAATGAGGCAGTTTATAATTTTATATTTTCCTACCCTTTCATTTGCATGTCCTCTTTACAACTCCATATAGCATTTCATTGGACACAGGAAGCTTAAGAACATATTCCATAGCCACGGAGGTATTTTACGCATCCTGCCTTTGACAAATGGGTGAATAATGGTAAAATGGTTTCCAGGATATATGCAATTTTTTACACCAAATGAAATTCATAATAAGGATAGAAAAACCATGCCAGCACTCAATAAAAGGAATAACTTCATTAAACAGGCCGGTATTCTTGCCATTGCAGGTCTTATATGCCGGATGATCGGGATATTGTATCGAAGTCCGTTAACCCAGATTATCGGTGATGAAGGCAATGGCTATTACTCTTCCGCCTACAATATCTACCTCATCATATTACTGGTATCGTCATATAGCATTCCTTCCGCGATCTCCAAGGAAATTGCACAAAAGCTTTCCTTGGGTGAATACAAAAATGCGCAAAGGATCTTTTATTGTGCCCTGCTCTATGTTCTTTTTGTTGGCGGCATCGCCAGCCTTTTAACATACTTATGCGCAGGTTTTCTGGTGGAAAGTAACTCTGCGGCCGTCCTTCGCGTCTTTGCTCCCACCATCTTCTTTTCCGGATTCCTGGGCGTATTCCGAGGGTATTTTCAAGCCCGCGCATCCATGACCCAGACTTCCGTATCTCAAATTTTAGAACAGCTTGTGAACGCCATTGTCAGCATATTGGCTGCAAATTATTTAATTCAAACGGCTATCAGTGAAACTCCTACAGCAAAAGCAATCTACGGTGCTGCAGGAAGCGCCACCGGAACCGGTTCAGGTGTTATTCTGGCTCTTATCTTTATGCTGCTGATTTATATATACAACAAAGATATCATACACAAACAGCTCCGCCGGGATGCTACCGGTCAGACGGAATCCTTCCGCCGAATCATGAGAAGGATATTCCTTACCGTAACGCCCATCCTGTTCAGTACCTTTATCTATAATTTCAGCACCTACCTTAACCAAACCATCTACACCCGGTTCTCCATGGACTGGCTTGGACTGGATCAAACAAAAACAGCCATTTTGTATGGTATTTTCGCCGGTAAAGCAGTCCTGATTTCCAATATCCCCATTGCGATAGCCTCGGCTTTATCAGCCGCAATTCTCCCGGCAATTGCAGGTACCTACGCCCAAGGCAACCAAAAAGAGACAAACCGGAAGATTGATATGGCAATCCGGGCTACTATGATTGTCTCGTTTCCTGCCGCATTCGGGCTCGCAGTGCTTGCGCAGCCAATTGTACAGCTCCTCTTCCCGCAAGGAGAAACTCTTATATTGGCAGCCTCCCTGCTAAGATGCCTTAGCATTTCCGTTGTATTCTATTCCTTATCGACCTTATCCAACACAGTGCTGCAGGGAATTGGCAAGGTAAACCTGCCGGTTATCAACGCCTTCTGCTCCCTGGTCATACAGACTGCCGTACTGCTGATGGTTTTATTCTGTACGAACCTGGGTCTTTATGGACTGGCAATCGCGGCTGCCGCCTACTCCCTGCTTATATGCAGCCTCAACGGATTTTTTATCCGGAAGCATTTGAATTACAGGCAGAATATATCAAAGACCTTTCTGATTCCCCTGGCGGCATCTGCTGTGATGGGCGCGGCTGCCGTTTTATTCTATTGGGGTGTTTATAAGGCATGCCAAAGTAATGTGATATCCCTTATTTTTTCCATTCCCGCTTCTGCTTTCATCTACTTTATACTAATTATGAGGTTGGGTGGTATTACCGAAGACGAACTGGCGGGTCTTCCTGCAGGTAAATTACTGGTTCAGATAATGAGAAAGCTTCCTTTTTCCCACAAACCAAAAATATAGATACTTTTACAAAAGCCGATGCATCGCTGCTCATAAAGTATTATTTTCCCCTATTGCCCTCTCATCTGCCCATTCAGCTCAATCGAGCTCTTAACTGCCGGTACAATCATCTTAGCGGCATATACCGCCATTTCCTCCGGAGATTGCACACAACTGGTTTTCAGCCATTTTTGCAAAAGTCCGATGTATCCGTTAATAATAAAGGCATTGAAGTACTCGTATTCCGTCTGACTCATATGTGCTCCGACACTTTTCCAGGCCACGGAGCATTTTTCATCCACAATAATTTTGATGCGGTCAACAAAGGCCGCATCACCATTGGGCCCAAGCAGGATCTCGCACAGTTCCCGGTTTTCTGCGCAGATGGAGAAGATATTCACCAGCACCTCCGGCGGCTTTCCGCTTACCGGAGCCTTACTTATCATATGGTCAATGATCGCGTTGAACTCCCGGAAGAACTCCTCCTCCACCTTGCTGATCATATCATAAATATCTGCGTAATGAAAATAAAATGTCCCCCGGTTCACGTCCACCAGCTCCGTCAGCTCACGAACCGTGATACAGGATATGGTCTTTTGGCGCATGAGGCTCAGCAAGCCGTCCAGCAGCTTTTTCTTCGTATTCCGAACGCTCCGGTTATTATCTCCGCTTTTGTTCATAAAATTTTTACCTCTTATTTTGAATATAATTCGTAATTGTGTTGAAAATTACACAATCTGTTGATAAACTGTTGATTGAAATCCTCATCACAATGTATTAAGCTTTATTGTAGTTTATTTTTCAACACTTGTCAAGTTTGGAAGGAGATTTATGGCTTCTTTTGTACGGTTCGAAAATGTGGGAAAGACCTATCATTCCGGGGATGTTAATGTCAATGCTCTGCATGATGCCAGCTTCGAGATAGAACAGGGCGAGATTTGCATCATTGTCGGTCAGTCAGGAGCCGGCAAGACCACCCTGCTGAATATTTTAGGAGGTATGGATACGCTGACCTCCGGCAGGGTATTTCTTGATGATACCGAGATTTCTGCCATGGGCAAGCGAAACCTTGCCAATTACCGAAGAGGGGACATCGGCTTCGTATTCCAGTTCTATAACCTGATACCGAATCTGACGGCGCTGGAGAATGTAGAAATCGCCTCACAGATGATCAAAAATCCCATTCCTGCCGAAACGATCCTTCAGGATGTGGGCCTTGGAGACCGTCTCTCCAACTTTCCCTCACAGCTGTCCGGCGGCGAGCAGCAGCGTGTTTCCATTGCCCGTGCGATTGCAAAGAAGCCGAAGCTCCTCCTATGCGATGAGCCCACCGGCGCCTTGGATTACATCACCGGCAAACAGATATTGAAGCTGCTGCAGGAACAAAGCCGGGAGAACGGTATGACTGTAATAATCATAACCCATAATTCAGCCTTAACCGCCATGGCTGACCGTGTGATCCATATCAAGAACGGCACCGTATCATCGGTCCGTAAAAACGAAAAAGTAATGCCGATTGAGGAGATTGAGTGGTAATGATGAATTCTGCATGGAACAAAAACAACCGCCGTGAGATTAAGCGCACCTTGGGACGCTATTTTGCGATTCTTGTAATTACAGCTCTCGGAGTAGGATTTTTCTCCGGACTGAAGATTACCAAAGAAGCAATGATACAGACAGGTAATACCTATATTGCAGACAGCAATATGTATGATTACCGTTTATTATCAACCCTGGGATTTACGGACGAGGATGCGGACTATATAAATGAACTGGATGGGGTCAGAGCTGCCGAAGGGGCCGTATCTACCGATTTTATCGCAGATTTTAGCGGTCATAAGGATATTATCCTCAAGGCACATTCCATTGCCAAAGACGTAAACCGGCTAAGCATTCTTGCCGGCAGAAGCCCTGAGGCAAAGAATGAGTGCGTTGTTGATTCCCTCTACTTTACAGAGGAAGATATCGGTAAGACCATTACCGTTTCTGCCAGAAATGAGGAGGATACTATCAGCTCCTTTGCTTATGAGGAGTACACCATCGTTGGGTTATGCAACTCCGTTAATTATCTGTACCGCAGTGACCGGGGTACTACCAAGCTCGCCGGCGGTTTTGTCAATGCTTTCCTCTATATTCCGGAGGACGGTTTTTCTGTGGACTACTATAATGAGATTTATGTTTCCTTGGATACTCTTAACCGATTGATCTTCAGCAAGGATTATGAGGCTTCCGTATCCGCCATGGAGCAGCCCCTCACGGAGGCGGCAAAGTACCGGGCAGAGCTTCGTTACCAGACCATTGTAGGGGAGGCGAAGCAAGAGATTGCCGACGCTGAGGGGGATTATAACGCTTCTTATGCAGAGTATCTGACTCAAAAAGAGGATGCCAAGAAGCAGCTTGAGACTTCCCGGGAGAAGCTGGAGGAGGCAGAGCTTGGAATCAGCAAGAGCGAGAAGTTGTTAGCCGACAGTGAAAAACAGTTGGCGGATAACGAGGATAAGTACATCTCCTCGCTGGCGGATTATAACAATTCTAAGAAAGAATACAGGACAAAAAAAGAAGATACCTACCGCACTCTGGAGAAAGCGCAGAAGGAGCTGGATACCAACCGGTCCAAAATAACTGCTGCCATGGAGCAGATCGAACAAAACGGCGTTATGGACCAGTATAGTAGTTTGAAGCAATCCGAAGCATCCCTGAATGAGGTTCTTTCTCAACTGACGGATCAAAATAGTGCTGAATATCAGACCTACCGCGCACAACTGGAACAGGTAAAACAGGGCCTCGCTCAAATCGAAGCTTCCGGAGCAGTGGCGCAATACCAGGGCCTGAAGGATTCCTTAGCTCAGGTTAATGCCGGGCAGGCCCAGCTTGACACATCAAGAGAGGCTGCCAATACTGAATTTAAGGCTGTGGGAGAACAGCTTACTTCAGCCAAATCACAGCTTCAAACAGCAAAACAAACCTTGGAAAACTACAAAGTGCAGATTGCGGACGGTAAAGAAGCATTGTCGGAGGCAAAACAGCAATATGGAGATGGCTTAAAGAAATATAACGATGCCAGGGAAGAAGCTGAAACTTCCTTATCGGATGCCGAGGATAAGCTGGCAGATGCACTGGATAAAATCAACAACGCAAAGGATGATGTGAATAACCTCCATAAGCCAACCTGCTATGTGCTGGACAGAAGCAAGAACGTCGGTTATAGCAGCTTTGAGAATGACTCCTCCGTGGTGGAAGGGATTGCAAAAATATTCCCCCTGTTCTTCTTTCTGGTTGCCGCTCTGGTCTGCAGCACTACCATGACGAGGATGGTGGATGAACACCGGACTCAAATCGGCACCCTAAAGGCCTTGGGGTACAGCAACGGGTCCATTGCCTGGAAATATGTCTCCTATGCGGGAAGCGCTGCAATTCTCGGCTGCATCCTGGGATATCTGGCAGGCACCAGATTGTTTCCCTTTGCCATCTGGCAGGCTTATAAGATGCTCTATAATTTTGCCGAAATCAAATACGTATTCAGCGGATCCCTGGCCCTCCTTACCTTATTGGTAGCCCTGCTCTGCTCGGTAGGCGCCACCTATGCCGCCTGCAAAGCAGAACTGTCACAGATGCCGGCAGAGCTGATGCGCCCCAAGGCCCCAAAGGCCGGTAAACGCATCTTCCTTGAACGAATTCCTGTCCTATGGAAAAGCATCAGCTTTCTTCATAAAGTCTCCATACGTAATATTTTACGGTATAAAAAACGCCTTTTCATGATGGTTCTCGGTACCGGAGGCTGTACCGCACTGCTTTTAGCCGGCCTGGGGCTAAAGGATTCCATCAGCAATATTGCCGATGATCAATTTGATACGATTATGATGTACGACTACACCATATCCTTTCCAGAAGCCCAGATAGAGGAGGAGATGGACCGCTTCCGCGAGGATACCTCCGGCCTGCTCTCCGAGTGCGTGTTCATCGGCACCGACACCTATGATTTCACCGATCAGAAGGGAAGCCAAAAAATCAACGTAATTGCCAGCGATGACCCGGATATCACCAAGATCATCGGCCTTCATCTGGACGGTAACACAATTCCGTATCCGGACTTTGGCTATGTAGCCATCAATGATCAGCTAGCCAAGGCCGCAGGGATAACAATCGGGGACACCATGACCATCCATCAAAACGGTACGGAGTCCTATCAGGTTCTCGTCGGAGGAATATTTAAGAACTACGCCTTTCATTACATGTATATGAGCGGAGCCACCTATCGGCAGGTCTTTGGCGAGGAGTGCTCCTACCAGACGGCATATGCAACCGCCGGTTCCGGCCAGACTTACGATATTGCCGCCAAGCTCATGAAGGACTATGGTGCAGCCAATGTAATCATTACCGAAGACACTCGAAATCGTGTGACCAACATGATGAACAGCCTTAACTATATTGTCTGGCTGGTTATCGCCTGCGCCTGCGCCCTTTCCTTCGTGGTTATGTATAACCTGAGTAACATCAATATTACAGAACGCAACCGGGAAATTGCTACGATTAAGGTTCTTGGCTTCTTCCCCTTAGAGACCTACAGCTATGTATTCCGGGAGAACATCGTAATTACCCTCCTTAGTACGGCACTTGGCTTGCCGGCCGGCGTCCTGCTGCACCGTTTTGTCATGGAGCAGATCAAGATTGAAGCCGTATCCTTCAACATACAGATCTTTCCCATGAGTTATCTTTATGCTTTGGGTGTAACCCTTGGCTTGACCGCATTGGTTAATTTAATTTTGATCAGAAAAATTGACCGCATTCATATGGCCGAGTCCCTGAAATCCATAGAATAGAGCATCGGCATATCTGCATTATTCATGCTGCCTTATTGCGGATTCTTCGGAATCCGCATTTTTGATTCATGATACTCAGCGGCAGGGGAATGTGACCGCTCTGACTCAAAGCTTCAGACCGATATATTATCAGGAAATACTGGTTTTTTTTTAATATATCGATAAAAAAAATTATTTGTAGTATTATAATACGTATGGGACCGCAGATACAATTTTAAGGTTTATTACCATAAGTTTCGGGAGGTGCGCTCCATGCAGATATCAAAACGTAATGCAACCTATATTGTACAAGAAATCAGTAAGATTATCGGAGAAAAGATCAATATGATGAATGCCGACGGAATCATTATCGCCAGCAGTGATATCAACCGCATTGGGAACTTTCATGCTGCTGCCAAGGAATTGATTGATCACAAGCTGCAGGAGGTCATTGTCAAAAGCGAAAGTGAGTATGAGGGTGCGCGGCCCGGCCTTAACCTGGCAATTAATTTTCAGGAGAAGATTGTTGGTGTGATCGGTGTAACGGGGCCTTATGTCAAGGTAGCCAAATACGGGCAGATTATAAAGAAAATGACCGAGATTCTACTGCTGGACCAGTATTATAAGGAGCAAAAGGATATTGATAAGCGTATTAAGGAGCGCTATTTGGATGAATGGATGTTTGGTGAATCCAAGAATATCACTCCCCTATTCATACAGCAGGGAAAGACCCTGCAAATTGATATAACGCTGCCAAGAAGAATCATTGCAATCTCTTTTATTACCGGGGAACAGCAGAATGAGAAGGCTCAGCGTATGATTGATGATGCGGAAAAAATGATCATCGACTTAATTCATGAAGACAGGAACAGTTATTTTCTCAAAAACGGCATGGAGCTGTTATGCGCTGTTTCGGATTGCCCGGACAGCGATATGATAAGGCTTGCCGAGCATATGAAAAGGGATGTTGAGTCAAAGCATGCCCTTAAGTTCTGCTGCGGCATTGATGGCGGGTGTGAAGGCTATGTGCTTATTCATAACAGTATTATTAAAGCTACCAAAGCCCTTAGAACCTCTCTGCGGTCGCCGCAGAAAGGAATACGGTTATATGCAAGTATTTCAATGGAGATATTCCAGAGCGAATTAACCGGAAGTATTAAGCGCGAGTATATTTTCCGGATATTTAAAGATTGTACCCTGGAGGAAATAGATCAGTGGATGAGACTTCTGAATATTTTTTATGAGGAGGAGGGGTCGATTACGGCAACTGCTAACCGGATGTTCATTCATAAGAACACGCTTCAATATAAACTTAATAAAATCAAGGAAAGAACCGGATATGATCCCAGATCCATCCGGTACTCCTCCCTCTTCTACAATGCGATCCATTTCTACCAGGATGTACGGGATAAGATGATTTATTAGCTATATTCAACAAACAAACTGCAAAATAATTTATTCCGTTGGGCAGTATAACAACAACTTTACTCCTTTTTTGGTTTCCATAACATAGCTTTTCTATATATGCCGAACTATAATAAGGATACATTAACGACGTCGTTTCCCAATTATCAAAATGGAGGTATTTGTTATGTCAGGCATTTCATTAATTATTGCTTTTGTAATTGCTATTATACTTATGATTTATGCAATATCAAAGCTTAAGATCCATCCCTTCCTGTCAATTATGGGCGTATCCTTATTATTAGGATTGGCAGCGGGTATACCGCTTATTGATGTTAAGGTGGATGGCGTGGTTCAGACACAGGGCCTGGCTACCGTTATTGGAGCTGGCTTCAGCGGAACATTTACAAGTATCGGTATCGTTATTATTCTCGGCGCGTTAATCGGCACCATTCTGGAGAAAACCGGGGCAGCTTTAAAGCTTGCCGATATGACGGTTCGGCTGGTTGGCAAGAAGAGACCTGAGCTTGCCATGCTGCTTATGGGTTGGGTAGTATCCATTCCGGTTTTTTGTGACAGCGGTTTTGTTATTTTAAATCCAATTCGTAAGGCGCTGGCCAAAAAGACTATGGCCTCCAGTGTTGCTATGACCGTTGCATTATCCGGCGGTCTCTATGTATCTCACGTACTGATCCCTCCGACTCCCGGTCCTATTGCCGCAGCAAATACGCTGGGCGTAGGTGATAATTTGCTGTTAGTAATCGGAATGGGCGTTCTATGCTCCATCTTTCCTTTAATTGCAGGCTATCTATACGCAAAGTATATCGGCAAGAAGGTAAAGGCAGGCGATGAAACAGACATGGACAACGGGGAAATTACCCAATCCTACGATGACTTGGTAAAGAGCTACGGTAAATTGCCCAATGGTTTTATGTCATTGGCTCCTATCGTCATCCCTATCCTGTTAATGGGAATCTCCTCCGTAGCAGCGATGGCAAAGATGACCGGGCTATTCGCACAGATTCTATTATTCCTTGGTACTCCGATTATCGCATTGGCAGTAGGTACGGTCTTTGGTGTAATCACCTTAGCCTCTGCTAACAAAATGAGCCAGTTTTACGATTTAACCAATGAAACCCTTAAGGTAGTCGGACCAATTCTCTTTGTAACGGCAGCCGGAGGAGTTCTTGGTAAAGTAATTGCAGTTTCCGGCCTTGTAACCTTTATCACGGACAATGCCACCGTATTCCAGGCAATCGGCATCTTCTTCCCGTTCTTACTGGCAGCCATTCTTAAGACAGCACAGGGTTCCTCCACAGTTGCGATAACTACAACCGCAGGTATCCTGGCTCCAATGCTTCCGGTGCTTGGATTAAATACACCGGTGTTATCCGTACTCACTGTTATGGCAATCGGTGCAGGCTCTATGGTGGTGTCCCATGCAAATGACAGTTATTTCTGGGTAGTAACGAATTTCGGTGCGATGACACCGGACAAAGGTTATAAAACCCAGACGGTTATGACTTTAGTCATGGGTGTTGCCGCAATTATACAGATATTCTTGCTGTCATTAATTTTCTAATATATAATTGATTATCATGATTGGCTGGCAGTGCTGACCTAACAAATCAACAACGATAATGGGACGGTGAACCTGCCGTCCCATTTCATACAAGGAGGGTAACCTATGAGTAAGTTCCTGCTGATCCCGGATTCATTCAAAGGCACAATGAGCTCGGAAGAGATCTGTTCCATTATGGAGAAGGCAATACGTAAGAACAGGCCCGAAGCAGAGATTATGTCTATCCCTGTAGCGGATGGCGGAGAAGGCAGTGTGGATGCCTTTCTGAGAGCAATGGGCGGAGAAAAAGTAACAGTAGTGGTTAAGGGGCCTTACTTTGAAGATATGGAGGCATTCTATGGGATTGTACAGGGCGGTGAGATTGCCGTAATTGAGATGTCAGCCTGCGCAGGCCTGCCGCTGGTGGAGGGACGGGCAGACCCGAGAAGGACTACCACCTACGGGGTGGGACAACTGATGGAGGATGCCATTCGCCGTGGCTGCCGGAAGCTTATACTGGGTCTGGGCGGAAGCTGTACCAATGATGCGGGAGTCGGCGCGGCTGCGGCCCTGGGCGTCATCTTTACCGGCAGGGATGGCCGGCCCTTTGTCCCAACCGGCGGTACATTAAAGGATATCGGGCAGATTGATACCTCCAAGCTCCTTCCTGAGCTTAAGGAAATCGAACTGGTTGCCATGTGCGATATTGATACTCCTCTTCATGGTGAAAAAGGTGCCGCTTATATCTTCGGGCCCCAAAAAGGTGCAACTCCCGCTATTGTTCAGGAATTGGATGAAGGCTTACGGCATCTGGACCAGGTGCTGCAGAGAGATCTGGGGCTGTCACTGGCAGAGGCCAAGGGTGCCGGGGCCGCCGGAGGAATGGGCTTTGGTATGCTGGCTTTCTTTGGCGCAGCTCTGCAGATGGGAATTGATACTGTGCTTGACACAGTGAGGTTCGATGAATTATTAACCGATGCCGATTACGTGATCAGCGGAGAAGGAAAGATCGATACCCAAAGCATCCGTGGAAAGGTGGTTATCGGAATTGCAAAGAGAACAAAGAAGGCAGGCGTTCCTCTCATCGCAATCGTAGGTGATATCGGTGATGATATCGAGGAGGCCTACGAAAAGGGAGTGAGCGGTATCTTCAGCATTAACCGCGTTGCGATGGAATATAAGGATGCTAAGAAAAGGGCAAAGGAGGACCTGTACCTGACTGTGGATAACCTGATGCGTTATATGATAGCAATCGGAAGGTAGAAGAAATACTTTATCTGGGCACGGTTTATTCTTTCGTATAAACTAGTTTTACAGAATTCTGGGAGTCTGTTTAGGGATTGATTAAAGTTTCGTGTAAACTCATTTTACAGAATTTCTTATTTTGGGCTTAATAATGATACACAAAAATCCATGAAATCATTCAAGGCTAGAGCTTCAGCCTTTCCTGTGATTCATGGATTTTTTAAATATCAGTTAAACATAAACGTCCAAAGTACAGGATTGAAACCGTCTCACTCAATGAGTTTGCAGCAAAACTTTCTATGAATTATCTGATACGCTTATTCGTCTTATACTATGCTTTTAAGGGTTCAATTTCCATATTGATTATGGACATAGGGCAATACAGCCCAGGTGACATCCTCTGCCAATATGCTTTTAGGTTCAATTTTGCAGTTTATTACCGGCGATATTGAGCAATGATATTCCTTACAATCCAGACATCGGTCGATACCCTTTGTTTTAGCACATTTTAACTGGTCACATATATCATTTTGCGCTTTATGATAACAGCCCGGGCAGCGCATACTCCAGTCATCCACAGGATATACACGAGTCAGGCGCTCACTCAGTTCTTTACGAAATTCTTCACTTATCGTACCGCCGGTATAATGAATGCATAAATCACAGCGCTGCCCGCATTTTGAATAAACTGCGGATTCCTTAGGAAAAGGCTTGCGGTTTGGCTGCTTTTTAATCATGACCAGGCGCTTTACTGCTTCCAGGGTATCCAAATCAGCAACCGGTATCCACATCCATTTACCGTCATGATAGGTTCTGCTATTGTCGTAGATATCGCGTATTTCCTTTGGGAAGGTGTCATACTCCAGCTCAAATTTTTCACGCTCCGCTTTACCGAATATAACAAGAAAATCATACCTGTCTTCACGTATATATATTGTTACTATTGTTTTGCCGCCCCGGCGAAATTTCAGTTCATCTTTGCCGTTTCCCATTTCATCAAGCGCATATTTACCCCGCATAAAGCACATGATTTCTTCACTTACCATTTCATGCATTGTTTTCCCGCTCATTAATATTATCCCCCTTCATATTTATTCTCACCGGAATAAAAATATCCTGTTGATACCTGTTCCGCTTCCGCGCAATATCCCATGGTAAGATTTCCTCGATCATTTCATTGCGGTTCAAAGTCCCAGCTTCGTCCTTGTCCAGTTCAAAACACTCGCTTTTATCGATCCAATCCCTAAGAAGCAGGAAGGCTTCATCCATATCCTCCATAAAGGAACTGGTGATGGCAAACATACCGCCTTCATAAAATTCATCCGCATAAGGGGTAGTGTTTATAAAACCATCCGGAATTTTTAGTTTCATGATCCACTCATCATTTGAATTCCGATAATAAAAGCAGTCCCGCAGTCCGGGCGTTGGTATCAACCCATACTCTGAAAATAGATTCTGCATATGATCTGCATCAAGAGCAATAACTTCTCCGCTTTTCCTGCGGGAGGTAAGGACCCGCATGGCAGGAAGCCTGATTATTCTGACCTCCTTCAGACGCAATGCTTCATGGCTGATTTCTGATAACCTCGTAAAGGTCATTGTTTGGCTCTCCCTGGCAGGCGCAAGGCGCTTTTCCGTTTCCTCATACAGCAATGTTATCGCCGATATTCTTTTAATGCCGACGGATAGCATTTTATGAAGAAAATCATCGACAAGCTGCCTCAATTCAGATAATGCCATTATCTCTCCATCAAGAGCTTCCAGCTTGTTCATAAATGCCTGTATCAACGAAACCGTGCTGCTATCTTTGAAGATCGTGACTATATCTTTTATTGGGATCTGCAGTTTACGAAGAATTATGATTTGCTTCAAACGCTCAATGGAAGCATCGTCATAATATCGCTGGGCTTTGTTATCCGGATGAGTGCTCCACAAGATACCCACCTGTTC